>CAISYQ010000109.1 GCA_903889735.1 uncultured Methylibium sp. | reverse complement strand
CCCGGCCACCCCGGCCACCGCGGCCACTGCGGCCACTGCGGCCACCGCGGCCACCGCGGCCACCGCGGCCAGTGCAACCACGGCAACCGCCCCCCCCACGACGATCCTGGCCGTGACGCAGGCGCCGCGCGGCTTTGGCCATGTGCTGGGCGACCTGCTCACGCAGCGCGTGCTGCTCGAGCACCAGGGCCGCCCCCTGGAGCCGGCCGCGCTGCCGCCGGCCGACCGCGTGGGCCTCTGGCTCGAGCGCCGTGCGGCGCGGCGCGAGACCGATGCCGATGGCCGGCGCTGGCTGGCGATCGACTACCAGGTCATCAACGCCCCGCGCGCCATCACGGCGGTTGCGCTGCCGCCGTTGGCCCTGGCCACGCGCGAGGGCCTCACGCTGAGCCTGCCCGCCGCGGCGCTGAGCATCGGCCCGCTCACGGCCGAGGCGGCGCCGGGCGCTGCCTCGCATCTCCAGCCCGACCGGCCGGTTGCGCCCCTCGCCACACTGCCGCTGGAGCGGCGGCTGTCGCAGTCGCTCGCCGCGCTCGGCGCGGTGCTGGCCGCCTGGGCCGCCTGGTGGGGCTGGCGGCAGTGGCGCGAGGCCCGGCGGCTGCCGTTTGCCCGTGCCTGGCGCACGCTGCGGCGGGCAGACCGGGCCGAGGCCCAGGACCCGGCCGCCTGGTTGGCCCTGCACCACGCCCTCAACGAGACCGCCGGCCGCGTGGTCCATGCCGCGACGCTGCCGCGCCTGCTCGAGGAGGCGCCGCAGCTGCAGCCGCTGGCCGAGCGCCTGCAGGATTTCTTCCGGGCCTCCGGGGCGCGGTTCTTCGGGGCCGAGGCGGCGGCACCGTTCCCGCTGCGCGAGCTCGGCCGCGCGCTGCGCGACGCCGAGCGCCGCCACCAGCGCTGAATCCCGCCAGGCGCCGTGGACTTCGACCTCGCCAGGCCCCTGTGGCTGTTGCTCCTGCCGCTGGCGGCCCTGCCACTGCTGCGCCGCCGCAGCGACACCCTGGTCTTTCCCTCCGTCGCCTGGCTGCCACCCGACCGTGGCGGTCGCCTGCTCGGCCTGCTGTGGCGCGGTTTCGCGGTGGCGGCCATGGCCTGTGCGGTGGTCGGTCTGGCCGGCCCGGGCCGCTCGGGCGGTGAGGTCCCGCGCACCGGGCGCGGCGCCGAGGTGCTGATCCTGATGGACCGCAGCAGCAGCATGGACGCCAACGTCATCCCCAAGGAGGTCAGGTCGGGCGGCCAGTTCAACGCCAGCATGCCGACCAAGAGCGAGGTGGTGCGCGGCCTGCTGGGCCGCTTTGTGGCCAAGCGCCCCGACGACCGCTTCGCCTTCATGGCCTTCAGCACCAGCCCCATGCGGATCGTGCCCTTCACCGACGACCACGCCATGGTGCAGGCCGGCCTGGCCGCCACCGGCATCGGCCGCGGCCTGCCCGACACGCTGATGGGCAAGGCGCTGCTCGCCGCCATCGACGAATTCACCGGACGGCGCTACTCCGGCAGCCGCATCATCCTGGTGGTGTCGGACGGTGGCGCCGAGCTCGACGAGCCCACCCGCGAGCGCATCCGCGCTGGCCTGGCGCGCGAGCGCATCGGCCTCTACTGGATCTACATCCGCAGCAGTCCCAACTCGCCCGACCTCACCGGCGAGGGCGGTGCGGGCAGCGGCACCTACGACTCGGTCGAGGAGATGGCGTT
>CAISYQ010000108.1 GCA_903889735.1 uncultured Methylibium sp. | reverse complement strand
GGCCACCGCGGGGCGCTGGAGCGGGGCGCCCGGGCCCTGCTGGAGAAGGAGACGCTCGACGAGGCCGAGATCCTGGCGCTGCTGACGGTGCCGCAAGCGCCGGCGACGAACGAGGGGAACGAACGTCACGAGCGTCACGAGCCTCACGAGCGTCACGAGCGTCACGAGGGGGCGGAGGGCCCCACCAGCGACCGGGCCGCCGCTGGCGCCACTGCGGAAGGGGCCGTGCCCGCGCAGATCAACCCGCCGGCCTGATCGATGATCTGCCCGGTGCTCAGGCGGGCCGCCCCGGCAGGTTCATGATCCAGGCCAACCAGCGCCAGGCGCTGGGGTTGTCGCGCATGATGCCCAGCCAGCCTTCGAGCTGGCAGCGGCTGAAGTTGCGGTGGGTGTCGCGGGTGCGCAGGGCGTAGGCGTGGTGCACCGCATGGGTGATCTCGTGCAGCGCCACCACCGGCAGGTTGGCCCCGCTCAGGCCGGCGTAGAGCTGCACCTCGCGGCGGTCGAAGTCGTACCAGCCGAAGGCGCTGCCGCTTTCGGCGCGGGAGATGCGCCGCACGCTCACCGACCGGCCCGCCACCAGGATGCGCCTGGGGATCTCGGGCACCCGCGTCAGCGCGCCGCGCACGGCGTGGTCGTAGCGCACGTCGCCCGGCAGATGCTCGCTGAGCAGCAGGTTGAACCACAGCCAGGCCCGCGGGTTGCGCAGCGCGAATTCCACCAGGCCGGTCGCGAAGCTGTGGGCGTAGGCCTCCTCCACGCAGCCCTGCTGGCAGCCCTTGCTGAAGTGGCTCAGGCGGATCAGGCAGTCCAGGAAGGCCTCGGCCAGGCGCAGCCCGGCCAGGTCTTGGCGCAGCTCGATGCGGTGGTCCTCGAGGTTCAGGCAGGCGCGCCGGCGTTTGTCGTACATGCGGGCGCTCGGCAGCAGCGCCACCGCCAGCCGGTAGGGGCCGAGCTCCACATGAAAGGGCAGCTGGGCAACCGACTCGGCCACCAGCGCCGGCGCGGGCGCGGGCGCCTGCGCTGGCGCCGGCAGGAGCATGGGCCGCAGAGGGCGGGTCATGGCGCTCGGCCCGACCGCTCAATCCCGCAGGCGGCGCTCCCGCATCTGCTCCGATTCAATGGCCATCACCACCGTGCGCAGCTGCTCGGCCAGGATCTCGAGCAGATCGTCGAGCGTGACCAGACCCAGCAGCACGCCGTTGGGCGTGGCCACCGGGATGCGCCTCACGCCCTTGCGGCGCATCAGCGCCAGCAGGTCGGCCAGCGAGTCCTGCTCCAGCGCCATCACGACCTCGGCGGTCATCATGTCCTCGATGTGGAGCTTGGCCGGGTCCATGCCCTTGGCGACCACCGAGGTGACGATGTCGCGGTCGGTCAGGATGCCGGCGATCACGCGCCCGGCCCCGGCCTCATCGACCACCACCAGGCAACCCACATGCTGCTCCCGCATGCGCTGCGCCGCCTGTGTCACCGTCATCTTGCGGGTCGCCACGGTCACGACCCGGTTGCAGACCTCGCCTGCGTTCAGTTTTTCACCCATCCGCTGCTCCATGTGTTGTTCCTCTGTTTCCCGGGGCTCACTTGAACCAGATCCAGGCCGAGCCATCCGCTGCCGGCGGCCAGAGCCAGACCAGCGTGGCGGCGCCGAGGGCGATCAGCAGGGTCAGCCAGAACAGCCGCACCAGCAGCCGGCCCCAGACGACCCGCGACCCGAGGCGGTGGCCCGTGGTGGGGATGCGGTTGAGGCCACGGACCCTGGCCCGCTCGCGTCCCTTCATCCTCGCCCCCTTGCGTCCATCGCCCCGCCCGTCCCGCCAGGTCCGACCCGTTGCCATCCGCATGGGCGGTCCTTCCCGGGGCCGGGCGGCTTCAGCCAACCACCTGAAGCTCATTGACCACCTGCGTGATGCCTGGGGCCGACCAAGCCGCGCCCTGGGCGGCGGCCCGTTCCGACCAGGAATGCACCTTGCCGCGCAGCGTCACCACGGCGCCGCTGACTGCCACGTCGATGTTGCGGGCCTCGGTCTGGGCGTGGCGGGTGAGGGCGTCCTGGATGCGCGTGGTGACATTCACCGGCGCGGCCTGCGGCTTCAGGGTGATGCTGTTGGTGACGCCGATCACGCCGGTCAGCGGCCGCACCGCTTTCTCGGCATTGGTCCGCTGGAAGGCCCAGTCCAGCTCCCCGGTGAGCGTGATCCAGCCTTTCTCCACCTTGACGCGGATGGGCTCGGCAGGGATCAGCGAGTGCCAGCTGAAGGCCTGCTCGGCGGCCTGGGCGATCTCGGTGTCGCTGCGCTTGTGGTCGGGCGCCAGCTTCACATCGAGCTCCACCGCCACCGCCTTCACGCCCTCCACCCGCTGCACGGCCCGCTCAACGGCGTACTTCTGGGCGTAGTTGTCGAGGTGACCGCTCAGCGTGACCACGCCGTCCTTCACGGCCACCCCCACGCCGGCGGCATTGATCGCCGGATCCCACTCGAGCTCGGAGCTCACGTCCTTCTTCAGCTGTGTGTCGGTCTTCATGCTCGTCCTTCATCGGTTGGCGGTTCGGCGCCACACAGCACGCCAGCCTGCTGCCAAGCAGGGGCGCTGGTGACTCAAGATGGGCTCATGCTGGTCCCGCGGTCCGCCGCATCGATTGCGAGCGCTCAAGCGTGGGCCGCCCACGGATGGGGGGCTGAGCCGCGGGCCATGCGCCTCCCGTGGGGGGCGGCTCAGTGCCGTCGCTTGCGCCGACTCAACATCCCTGCAGGCGCCCACCCCAGCATCTGGAGCTTCTGGAAACAGCGGCGCCTTTGCGCCGGGGAGTGCCACCTTGTCCGACACGCCATCCCTTGACGCCGCGGGTCGCCCCGGCCCTGCGGTGGCCAGGCGCTGCAGCCTGCGCCTGCCCTTGGCCGTGGCCGCGCGGCTGGAAGCCTGGTGCGAGATGCACCCCCAGCGCTCGCGCAGCGAGTGGATGGCGACGTTGCTCGAATCGGGCCTGACCGAGGCCGAGCGTTCACTGGCCGGGGCGCGTGGAGGGCTTGGCGAGCGCGAGCCGAACGCAGAGGGTGAGGGGATCCAGGGCGGGGACATCGAGCCGGTTCCCGGCGCCAAAGCCTCGGTCTACCTGCTGTCGGGTGCCTTTGCCGAGTTTCACGGCCTGGTGAGCAAGCACCACCTGCAGCTCGAGCAGGCCCGGGACGCCGCCTCGCGCGGCGCACCCGCGGTGCCCGAGATGCCCTTCCCGGCGGTCGAGTACCTGCTCGCCGAGGAGTGAGCGCAATGAGTGGTCGTGGGGGGGCCTGCGGCCTGGTGCCCACCGCACCCCACGCTCGCATCCCGCTTGCGCCCTCGCAATGGGTGGCTGGCACCGGCGGCTAGGGTGTGGACATGAATGAGAACCCTCCCGTGCTGGACGAATCCAGCCCCACTCCCGCCCGCCCGACCGCGGCCCTGCCCGACGATGTCGTGGCCCTGGTGCCGATGCGCAACGTGGTCCTGTTTCCGCAGGTGCTGATGCCGGTCACCGTGGGCCGTGTGAAGTCCCTGGCCGCCGTGCGCTACGCGCTGCAGCACGAGGCGCCGCTGGGCATCGTGTTGCAGCGCGACGCCCGCGCCGACGACCCCGGCCTGGACAAACTCTGCACCGTCGGCACGCTGGCCAGCGTGGTGCGCCAGGTGGCCTCCGCCGACGGCCAGATCCACGCCGTCTGCCACGGCCTGCAGCGCTTTCGCCTGCTGGCGCTGGTCGAGGGCCACCCCTTCCTGGCCGCGCGCATCGAGCGCATCGAGGAAGCGGCCCAGCCTTCCACCGAGGCCGAGGCCCTGGGCGTGCAGCTGCGCGAGCGGGCGGTCGAGATCCTGTCACTGCTGCCCGGCGTGCCGGCCGAGCTGGCCCATGCCCTGCAGGCCACCCGCGCGCCCTCGCACCTGGCCGACATCACCGCGAGCCTGATCGACGCGGAGCTGGCCGAGAAGCAGATGCTGCTGGAGACCCTCTCCACCGAGGAGCGCCTGCAGAAGGTGCTGCAACTGCTGACCCACCGCATCGAGGTGCTCAGGCTGTCGCAGGAGATCGGCGCGCGCACCAAGGAGCAGCTGCAGGACCGCGAGCGCAAGTTCCTGCTGCGCGAGCAGCTCAAGACCATCCAGAGCGAGCTGGGCGAGGAGGGCGAGCGCGAGCCCGAGGTCGAGGCCCTGGAGCAGGCCATCGCCAAGGCCGGCATGCCGGCCGAGACCGAGGCCCATGTCCGCAAGGAGCTGGCGCGGCTGCGGCGCGCCTCCGCCGGGGGCGCCGAGGCCGGGCCGCTGCAGACCTGGCTGGAGTGGATGACCGAGCTGCCCTGGACCCTGCCCGAGAGCCCCGCCATCGACCTGGCCGCCGCGCGCCAGATCCTGGAGGCCGACCACTTCGGCCTCGAGCGGGTCAAGCAGCGCATCCTCGAGTTCCTGGCGGTCAAGAAGCTCAACCCTGAGGGCCGCGCGCCCATCCTGTGCTTCGTGGGCCCGCCGGGCGTGGGCAAGACCTCGCTGGGGCAGAGCATCGCCCGGGCGCTGCAACGGCCCTTCGTGCGCGTATCGCTCGGCGGCGTGCACGACGAGGCCGAGATGCGGGGCCACCGCCGCACCTATGTGGGTGCGCTGCCGGGCAACATCATCCAGGGCATCCGCAAGGCCGGCGCGCGCGACTGCGTGATGATGCTCGACGAGGTCGACAAGATGAGCGCGAGCTTCCACGGCGACCCCTCGGCCGCACTGCTGGAGGTGCTCGACCCCGAGCAGAACTCGACCTTCCGCGACAACTACCTGGGTGTGCCCTTCGACCTCAGCCGCGTGGTGTTCATCGCCACCGCCAACGTCATCGATACCGTGTCGGCGCCGGTGCGCGACCGCATGGAGCTGATCGAGCTGCCCGGCTACACCCAGGAGGAAAAACTGCAGATCGCGCGCCGCTACCTCATCAAGCGCCAGCTCGAGGCCAATGGCCTGAGCGCGGCGCAGTGCGAGATCGATGACGAGGCCTTGCAGGCCATCGTGTCCCAGCACACCCGCGAGGCTGGGGTGCGGCAGTTCGAGCGCGAGATCGCCCGGGTGATGCGCCATGCCGCCATGCGGGTGGCCGAGGGCTCCCCCGGTGTAACGGGCGGAGCGGGCGGAACGGGCGGTACCGACACCGCGCCCAGCAGCGCCGTGGCCGTGCGGGTGGACACCGCGCTGCTCGAGGAAATCCTCGGCCCGGCCCGTTTCGAGCGGGAAGCGGCGCTGCGCGCCAGCCTGCCGGGCGTGGCCACGGGCCTGGCCTGGACGCCGGTGGGCGGCGACATCCTCTTCATCGAGGCCAGCCGTGTGCCCGGCACCGGCCGGCTCATCCTCACCGGCCAGCTCGGCGACGTGATGAAGGAGAGCGCGCAGGCCGCCCTCACGCTGGTGAAGTCGCGTGCGGCCGACCTGCGCATCCCCGCCACGGCCTTCGAGGCCATCGACATCCACCTCCATGTGCCGGCCGGCGCCATTCCCAAGGACGGGCCCAGCGCCGGCGTGGCGATGTTCGTGGCCCTGGCATCGCTGTTCTGCGACCGCGCCGTGCGCCACGACAGCGCCATGACCGGCGAGATCAGCCTGCGCGGCCTGGTGCTGCCGGTGGGCGGCATCAAGGAGAAGGTGCTCGCCGCGCAGCGCGCCGGCTTGGTGCAGGTGCTGCTGCCCGAGCGCAACCGCAAGGACCTGCGCGACCTGCCCGAGTCCACCCGCGAGGCCATGCAGTTCGTCTGGCTGGGCTCGGTGGATGACGCCCTGCGTGCCGCCCTGGGCGCGGCCCGTGACCGGCGAACCCGTGCCACCTTCGAGCTGGTGTGATCTCCGGCGCGCGATCTCTGGCGTCCGGCCCCTGGCGTCCGGTCTCTGGCGTGTGACCTCTGGCGTGTGACCTCTGGCGCGTGATCTCTGGCGGGCGACCTCAGCCCCGGCCGCCGCGGGCCGTGCACTTGGCATAGAGGTCGCCCAACGCGGAGCCGGGGTCGTAGGCGGCCTTCAGCGCCCGGTAGGCCGGCCGGTCGTGCAGGGCCCAGAACTCGGCCTCGGTGTACCAGCACTCGGAGTAGAGCGACTTGCGCCCGCCCAGGCGCGTCACCTCGGCCTCGATGCGGCGGTTGTGCCAGCCCGGCGGCTGGGCTTGGCGGTCGAGGATCACGTCCCAGAAGCCGAAGTTCAGGTGCGGCACCCCGGGCTGCAAGGCGTACAGCGTCCAGCGCGGTGTGGCCGGGGCCGCGCGGATGGGGCAGAGCCAGACCGGCCAGATGCCGACCTCGCGCTTCAGGAAGTCCAGGAACTCCGCCGCCCGCGGCAATGGGATGTCCACGTCCTGGATCACCGACTCCGGGTGGCGGCCCCACAGCCGCTGCCAGGCGCGGGTCAGGCCCCAGCGGCTGTTCCAGCGCATCCAGCGCTGCCAGGTGGCGGAATTGAGCCGCTCACGCCCCAGCAGGCGGCGCACCAGCGGGTGCTGGGCGCCAAAGTGGCGCGAGCACCAGAACCAGTCGGTGTCCCAGCGCCAGAGGTAGTCATGGGTGGTGAGGAAGTCCCGTTCGCGCTCGCGCAGCGACCGGTGATAGACCTGTTCGCCGCCGTAGTCGCTGGTCCAGGGCGCGGCATCGGTGAAGTGCCCGCGGGTGAGCACCAGATCGTCGGGCGCGAAGGCCACGCCGTCGAGGTAGTCCGAGTCGGGCGCCTCACAGCTGCGGGCGATCGCCTCCAAGCAGTCGGTGGCCGACCGGTAGCGCCGGTGCTCCAGCGCCACGAAGGCCCGGGCCGGCTGCGTGCGCACCTGCACCCGCAGGGCATAGCCCAGCGTGCCGTAGGAGTTGGGAAAGCCGAAGAACAGCGCCCGGTGCTCGCCCTCGGGCGTGCAGTGCAGCAGCCGGCCGTTGCCGGTCAGCACGTCGAAGGAGGCCACGGTCTCGTGCACCAGCCCGTGGCGGAAGGCGCTGGCCTCGATGCCCACGCCGGCCAGCGCTCCGCCGACCGTGATGGTGCGCAGCTGGGGCACGACCAGGGGCACGACCGGCTGCATTTCAGGGGGGCCGTGAGACGGCACGGTCTGCGGGGCTGCCGGCTGGAACGGCGGCCGAAATGGCGGCCGAAACGGGGGGCGGTACGGCGGTTGAACCCCCGCCCCCGCCACCCCGGCCCGCGGGTCCCCGGCAAGCCCGC
>CAISYQ010000107.1 GCA_903889735.1 uncultured Methylibium sp. | reverse complement strand
TTCAGAAGCTCCTCGAGCGTGCGCACGCCCGCCATGCCGTTGCCCACCATCACCAGCTTCATCTTCTTCATCGCAGGCTCCCTGCTCGATCAGGCCGCGCGCTCGACATGGCTGTGGCGTGTGTAGAGGAAATCGATCACCGCCTTGCGGTACTGGGCGTAGTCGCGGTTCTCGGCCATCTCGACGCGGTCGCGGGGGCGCGGCAGGTCGACCCGCAGCACCTCGCCGATGGTGGCCGCCGGGCCGTTGGTCATCATCACGATGCGGTCGGACAGCAGCACCGCCTCGTCGACGTCGTGGGTGACCATCATCACAGTGGCACCGGTGGTGGTGACGATGCGCATCAGCTCGTCCTGCAGCCGCGCCCGCGTGAGCGCATCGAGCGCGCCGAAGGGCTCGTCCATGAGCAGCATCTTGGGCTCCATCGCCAGGGCGCGGGCAATGCCCACCCGCTGCTTCATGCCGCCGGAGATCTCGTGCGGGCGCTTGGCCACCGCGTGGCCCATGCCCACCAGCTCCAGCGCGGCCAGCGCGCGCTGGCGCAGCTGGGGCCGGGTCTCGCGCTCGCCGAAGACGCGCTCGACCGCCAGCAGCACGTTGTCCAGGCAGCTGAGCCAGGGCAGCAGCGAATGGTTCTGAAACACCACGCCGCGGTCGGGCCCGGGGCCCTTGAGCTCGCGCTCCTCCAGCAGCAACACGCCGCTGGTGGGGGTGGTGAGGCCGGCCACCAGGTTGAGCAGGGTCGACTTGCCGCAGCCCGAATGGCCGATCAGGGTGACGAACTCCCCGCGCCCGACCTCGAGGTGGATGTCGCGCAGGGCGACAAAGGGGCCGCGCCGGGTGGGGAACACCATGCCGGCGCCCTCGATGCGCAAGGTTCGGCGGGTGTTCACGGTGGGCGAGATGTTGACGGTCATGGCGCGCCCCTTCAGCTGTAGTCGAAGCGCCGCGCCACCGCGAGCAGCAGCCATTCCAGCAGCAGCCCGACGATGCCGATCACGAAGATCGCGATGATGATGTGGGCGACGTTGAGGTTGTTCCACTCGTCCCAGACCCAGAAGCCGATGCCCACGCCACCGGTCAGCATCTCGGCGGCGACGATCACCAGCCAGGCCGTGCCCACCGACAGGCGCACGCCCGTGAGCAGGTAGGGCATGACCGAGGGCAGCAGGATGCGGGTGGCGATCTTCCACTCGCTCAGCTTGAGCACGCGGGCGACGTTGAGGTAGTCCTCCGGCACGCGCTGCACGCCGACCGCGGTGTTGATGACCATGGGCCAGATCGAGCAGATGAAGATGGTCCAGATCGCCGCCGGGTTGGCCGCCTTGAACACCAGCAGGCCGATCGGCAGCCAGGCCAGCGGCGAGACCGGCTTGAGCAGGCTGATCAGCGGCGAGACCATGCGGTTGAGCAGGGCGAAGCGGCCGATCAGGAAGCCCAGTGGGATGCCCACCACCGCCGCCATGCCGTAGCCCAGCCCCACCCGCTCCTGGGAGTAGAGGATGTTCCAGCCGATGCCCTGGTCGTTCGGACCCT
>CAISYQ010000106.1 GCA_903889735.1 uncultured Methylibium sp. | reverse complement strand
GTAGCCGTAGCGCTCCAGCAGGGGGAAGCTGCGCACCACCGCGGCCTTGGGGATGTGGCCGTCGCCATGCGGGCTGTGAACGCACTGGCCGCTGCAGTCAAAGCGAAGCGCGTGGTAAACGCAGATCACATCGTCGCCGGCGCGCTTGCCCAGGTGCAACGGCGCGAACCGGTGGGGGCAGCGGTCGTGCATTGCCACCGGCGTGCCGTCCTGCTTGCGGTAGATCATCACCGAGGTGTCGAGGATCTTGCGGTGGAACAGCGCCTCGGATCCAACCTCGCTCGACATGGCCGCGGCGTACCAAGCGTTCTTCAGGAAAGGGCTGGCGCTGGTCATGGGTCTCGTCTTCTGGAATCGATCTGCAGGGACCGGCGGGCCGGTCGTTCGGGAAAGCGCCAAACAATAGGCAGACGCCGAAAGGCCGTCCAATACTCCTTCGGTGGAAGGGCGATACCGCTGGGGTATGACGGCGCCGGCCTCAGCCCCTGCGGACGAGCAGGCGGCCGAAGTTCAGCGCCACCGCCAGCGTTCCCAGCGCACCCAGCACAAGCGCCTGCTCGCTGCCGGCCTGCTCGACCCACCAGCCGCTGGCCGAGACCCCGGCCGACTGCCCGAGAAAGAAGCAGGCCGCGAAGGCCGACACCGCGGCGCCGCGACGCTCCGGCGCCATCTGTGTGGCGTTGACCTGCAGGGTGTTGTGCAGCATGTAGAAACCCAGGCCAGCACCGAGGCTGCCGGCCACGGCCCAGGGCCAGGCGGGTGCGAACGCCAGCGTCACCAGGGCCACCGCCACGCTGACCCCACCGGCCCGGGCCAGCCCGCGCTCGCCGAGGCGCGCGAGCAGCGTGCGCGATCCCAGGGCAAAGCCCAGCCCGCCCATGCCGAACAACATCGCCAGGGCGCCCGCGGTGGAGAGCGAGACCTCCAGGCGCCGGTGCAGGTGGGCGGCCACAAACGCCAGCGGCCCGAACAGGAAGAGGCCCTCAAGGAAGACCGTGGCCAGCACCACCCGCGCCCAGCGTCCCTCCAGCACATGGGCGAAGTCGGCGGCCATGCGCCGCAGCGCGGAGTCCTGCCCCCGCCGCATCGCTCGGGCCTCGGGAGGCAGGCGCCGCTCGCTGAGGAAGAGCGCCACGCCCACCCCCGCGTACAACGCGGTGAGCACGAAATAGGGCGTGCGCCAGCCCAGGTGATCGGCAGCAAATCCACCCAGCCACACCCCCATCGACAGGCCGCAGATCTGCCCGATCAGGAAACGGGCCAGCACCGGCTGGCGCTGCTCATAGGCCACCACATCGCCGATCCAGGCCATCGCCAGCGGGATGACCGCCGCCGCGGTGGCCCCGGCCAAGATGCGGGCCAGGCGCAGTCGGTCGAAATCCAGCGCCAACCCGCACAGCAAGGAACTCAGAGAGCAGGCCACCACCGCCCAGCCAATGACCCGGTACTTGCCATAGCGGTCACCCAGCGGCCCGAACAGCAGCTGGGCCACGCCGTAGGCAATCGCGTAGAGGCTGACCAGTTGCGCAGCGGCTGCCACTGACACCGTGAAGGTCTGGGCCAGCTGCGGCAGCATGGCGTCGTTGACGCGCATCGCCATGCCGCTGCCGAACGAAGCCATCGCCAGACACAGGAGGGCCCCTGGCGGAAGGTTCACCCCCGCGGGTGGCGGGGTCACCGCTGGGGCGGGCCGCTCAGAAGTCGGTGGGTTGGGCAATGGACGGGCGGAGGTCATCGGGTCGGGCATGGACTTGGAGCCTACCCCGGCACGGGCGCGACCGCTCTGCGCGCAGCACCATCCTCATCTGCCGGGTTGGCCGTGCCCAGGCCCGGCGGGGGTCACCAGACGTCTATCGCAGCGTCGACACGACGCCTTCTGGGCGATACCAACGGCGCTACCAACGGCGCTTAACCGGTCTTCACGAAGCGCTCAGTGACCGTCAGCGCGGCCCCCGCACTGGTCCCGCCGCCTTCACCCGCGCCAGGCGCCAGAAGGAGTAGATCCCGGTCAACGCCAGGATGGGCCACAGGCAGCTGCTGATCAGCACCCACATGAGCCGACCGTCCATGGGGTCGCGCGGGCCGTTTTCTGACCGGGTGGTCGGTCCCTCGCTGAAACGGTGGCGGTTGGAGTAGGTCAGCAGGCCGAACAAGACGCCGAGAGCGAAGAACGAGGCGATCAGGGGGGTCATCACAGGCTCCTGGGGCCACACGGCCCTTGTACGAAGTCTGGGGCAGGACGAACGCCGTGGCAACAGGCGCGACAAGAACAGGGATTTGGGATGCCTGGGCTTCGCCTACAGCCGAAGCTGGCCTGCTGATGCCATCAATGCGCCTTCCTGTGGCCGTCGCAAGCATCGGTGCCCCGATCAGTTGCGCAAACCGGTACGTTGACACAACACTGAGAACCGACAACTGCTGGGCTCGCATGACGGTTCTCTTGCAAATACGCGAAGATTGAGAAAGTCCTCAATGATCTTGAGAACCTGCAAGCGTCAGCGACCACGCCAGCGCGAAAGCAGCTGCCGCAGCGCTGCGATCGGGCCGGCGTTTGCCCACGCGGCGTCGGCGCGGGGCAGGTGCGCGAAGGCACGCGAGCGCTCGAAGTCTGGGGCCGGCGCTGGCGCCGGGGAGGTCGCGACGGGTAACTGCGCAGCGCGGCGCCCGATCGCGTCCACATCACACCAGTGAAGAGCGATCTCCGCGCCGTCGATGCGCTCGCGGATGGATCGCAAATCCTCGATATCGCTCCCGCCGGCCGCACAAAACGCGTCCGTCATCAGCACGTACTCGCGCAGCGGCAGGGCGTTCTTCGTCATGCGGTGCACGAGGATGACCGGATCTCCCGCGATCTCCTCGAAGGTGCGAACGCGCTTGATGACGATCTCCCCGATGTGCATGAACGCCTTCAACTTCAGCGAGCCGATGTTCGCGCAGGCATCGCAATCGCAATGCCGGCGCTCCGTCCCGATGCGTTGCAGGCTCGTGGCAAACCCCGTGAAGAACCCCGAGACCTGCCGAATGGCACTCGCGGCCGCCGCTTCGCGCGCGCCCCGGGTCTCGGCGTACAGGAGCGCCGCATCGCCTTCGAGCTTGTTCACCACCAGCGGATGGTCGGCGTGATCGATGATGGATTCGATGAGCTCACTGACGATCGCCTCCGCGTGCTCGAGGCTGACCGTCCGCTTCTGCACGAAGCTCGTGTAGCCGCTGATATCGACGACGACCAGGACGGCGTCTGTCAGGCGGATAGGTGTGCTCATCTCAGGAATCCCATTCTGGCAATCAGCAGGCCGCCTCCAAAGTGGTCGCCATTCGCTGGTAGCGGCCAGGCTCCCAGTCGCCCGCTGGGATCGCGGCAGCTGCCGACTCTGCCAGCACGCCGCCAATGACCGCGATCATTGCGCCCCCGGCGCTACTCAGACAGCCCGACCTCGATCCGACCCAGTGTGCCGTAGTCGGCCAGCACACGGTCTCCGGGCTGGATCTGCAGTGGAACCATGCAGGTGCCGCAAGAGGCCCAGTCACCCGCGCGCAAGCCGAGGCCGAGCGACGACAGCTCGTTCGCGAGCCAGGTGAGCGCGGTGAGCGGGTCACCAAGCAATGCGCGCCCTTCGCCTTCGCGGGTGCAGCGCACCCGGCCATCGGCACCGCAGACGGTCGCCTGGACCCGGTGTGCCGCCAGATCCAGCGTGCGCCACGTTGCCGGCGCCGCCGGGCCGAACGCGAACCGGCCACAGCAGGCGTCGTCGGCGATCAGCTGGGCCTTGCCGGCGCGGGCAAAGTCCGCAAAGCGCGAATCGGGCAACTCGAAGGCGGGATGGAGGGAGGCCACGGCCGCGAGCACATCATCGCTTGCGTAGGGCGCCGTGCGCGGCGGCAGGGGGGCGCCCATCCTGAACGCGAACTCGGGTTCAACCACGCGCATGCGGTTGCCGGCGAGCGACAAGGTCGCTCCGACCGGCTGCACGAAGGATTCGAGGATACGCCCCGGCAGCGGGCCGTCGACCTGGATGTGCGCCTGCCCTGCGGCGCTGGTGGCGGCGATCTTCCAGCCCACGACCGGGTGGCCGGCCACATCGGGCAGAGCCGCCTGGATCGCGTGAGCCATGGTGGTGTCGCGCGGTCGAAGCTCAGCGGGCAAGGCCTCGATGGCGGTGCCCGACTGTCGGCATCTCCAGAGCATGCGCGCAGCGTCGTGTGCGTTGCCTTGCATCGTGATTCCTGGAGATCGAAGATTGAGAGCTGCAGGTAGGGCGCCAGATCAGTTGCCCTGGCGCACAAGGCCCAACAAGGCTCTGATGAGATCCGCGCCACAGGATGGGTCGAAGGTGCGCATGATTTGTTACGACAGGTGATGTCTCAGTGAGCCGGTTCTGGATGCGCGCAGCCCAGCGCGGCAGCTGCCTGACGCAGCTTCTGATCGCGCGTCCAGAGTCTTGCACCGCCGGTCAGCGCCACCGAGGCCAGCAGATGGACATCGACATACCCGATGCCCTTGCCATGCAGGGCTTGGCGCTCGATGAACTGCATCACCTCGTCGTCAGTGGCCACCACGGCAGGCGGCAGGTCCTGGAGCAGTTCGAGGAGCGCCTTGCGATCACGCAGGCTTCCGCACGCGATCTCGCCCACCACGAACGGGTGCATCACCACGGCCGAACGCTCCAACAAGTCGACAAGCCCCGGGTCGCCACGGCGCAGGTGATCGACCCACACCGACGTGTCAACCAGGATCAAACCTGACGCTCCGTGCGCCTGCGAGGCGCGGCCTTCAAAGCGGGCTGGGCACCGCCCATGCGCGCGAGCCGCTTGGCGCTCTCGCGCTCGATCAGCGCCTTCAAGGCCTCGCTCAAGACGGCGGTCCGGTCCATGGGGCCAATCAGCTGGATGGCCTTGGCCAGCAGCTCGTCGTCGATGTTGATGGTGGTTCGCATGCTCTTACTTCGTGAGGTCAGCAAGGATTCTGGCATCAATCGATGCCATTAATGATGCCTGTTCGGCGCGCGCTGGGCCGCGCCGGCGTCTCCAACCGCGACACGCCCATCCCGGTGGCGACTGCGCGGTGTTGCGCCCGGGCCAGTACCCGTCTTTGCTGGCCATGGGCATCAACGACCGCCTCTCGTCGGCGCGCGCGGTGGGCCACAGCGTCCAGGTCGAGGATCACCGTTACGGGCCGCTGCCCATCGTGTCGCGCGATTACGGCCGCCGCAATGAAGAGCGCGTGTACGAGGTCGACATCGCCTCGGTGCGCGCCGTGGTCGAGGACTCGGGCCGGCGTTGCTGGGTCGAACCGCAGCAGACCGTGCAGGAACGAAGCGGCGGCCCCAACGTACCCGGTGCCTTGCTCGGCGCCGTGATCGGCGGCATCCTGGGCCACCAGGTGGGCGGCGGCAGCGGCAAGGACGTGGCCACCGGCGTCGGCGTTGTGGCCGGCGCTGTGATCGGCGGCAACAGCGGCCGCGGTGATGGCGCCCAGCAGGTGGTGACGACGCAGAACGTCGAGCGTTGCACCAACAACCCGGGCCAGGCTCGCGCCGGCGTAATCCCATCACAGGCTGTGCGGCACAGGCTTTGGTCGGCCTGAACGTAGGCTCCCTGCATCTGCGCACACCACCCAGCGAGGGCTGCCGGTGACTGCCTGAGCGGTCTGTGCATGACGGATGCCGGTACGAATGCCGCGGGGTCAAGACTTGACGGGCAGATCCTCAACCGAAGCGTCGAAGGCTGATTGAGCCCGGCACAATCAAGACCTGACCCCCGTTGGTTCGAGAGGCCCAGCTTTGATCGTGGATAAATTAGTGCTGCGGCAGCAGGTGCTCGAACGGCTCGCCGAAGACCTGCTGCAAGCCGAACAGGCCGTGCGAGAGGCACATGAGGCGGCGACTCACGAAGAAAACATCGCCGAAAACAAATACGACACCTTGGGGCTCGAAGCCGCCTACTTGGCCACCGGCCAAGCTCGTCGCGCCGAAGCCATCCGCCAAGCGATGGCCAATTGGCGCCAATTCCGCCCGAGCCCTTACGACGCCAGCAAAGGTATACAGCTCGGCGCGCTGGTCTGCCTAGTCGATTCCGACGACAAGCAGCAACAGCTCTTTCTTGGCCCGGGTGGGGGCAGCATGAAGTTGCTCAGCGGCGCTCATCTCGTTCAGGTCATCAGCAGTGAAGCCCCTTTGGGCAGGGCCATGTTGGGTAAATGCGAGGGTGATGCGGTGTCGATACAGGTCGCTCCAATCCGACAGCAGTTTGAGGTGCTGCGGGTTCATTGAGCCGCCAGCAACTTCACGCCAAATTGATCAGAAATTACGGGTCCCTGCCCCTTCAACGCTGCACAACTCCTGACGAGCTATGCGGAGTTGGTTCGCACTCTCGGCCTTGCGCACATCCATTCGCTTAGTCGGCACTGACCGCGAAGCAGCTCAGTGTCTACACACTCACACATCGATATTCGCAGCCCTCAAGGCATTGGCCT
>CAISYQ010000105.1 GCA_903889735.1 uncultured Methylibium sp. | reverse complement strand
GGGGTGGCTGCGGTACCCCGCGGCCGGGGGGCTCACCTCAGCCGAGCGCCGGGCCGCCCCAAGCCGGCTGAGACCCCCTCGGGGGGTGGCTGCGGTACCCCGCAGCCGGGGGCCCCATTTCACCGCCACCCAAACATCATCCGCCGCGCCAGCGCCCGCCGGACCGGCCCCAGCGACTGCAGGGCGGCCAGGCCCAGGCCGCGCGCGCTGGCCAGGCCGGGCAGCGGCCAGGCGAAGCTGCGGGCCAGGAAATCGGTGGTGGCAATCAACGCCCAGCGGTCGGGCGCGCGCTGCCATTCGACCCGGCTCAGCGCCGCGGTCAGCGAGCCGGTATCGGACGACGCCGTCATCAGCGCGGCCACCAGCGCGTGGGCATCGCGCAGGCCGAGGTTCAGGCCCTGCCCGGCCACCGGGTGCAGGGTCTGTGCGGCGTTGCCGATGCGCACTGTGCGGCCGTCCACCAGCGTGCGCTCGGCGTTCATGCCCAGCGCGAAGCGTTTCAGCGGCGTGATGCCGGTCAGGCGGCCGGTGCGCGGATGGAAGACACCGTTGAGCACGGCCAGGCGCTGGGCGTCGTCCAGCGCGGCCACCGGGTCGGCGTCGGTGTTCACGCACCACACCAGCGCGGCCCTTCGTGGGCCGTCCGTCGGGCCGCCGCCATGGGGCCCGGCCTGTGGGTCTTGGGGGGAGGGTGGCAGGGGCAGCAGCGCCGCCGGGCCCTGGGGCGTGAAGCGCTCGTAGGCGGTGATGGCCGCGCTGGGGCCGTGGGCGGCCTCCAGCGTGACCTGGCCGACCCAGGCGGTCTGGCGGTAGTCGCTCGATAGGCCTTGCGGAAAGCTCTTGCGCGGCTGGCCCGCGAACACGCCACCCTCGGCCACCACCGCGAGGTCGAAGCGCTCGGCGATGCCGGCATCGACCTCGACGCCGGCATCGCCGGACGCATCCGCGGGTCCGCCCACCGCCTTCAGCGCCGCCACCGGTGTGCCGAACCGGGCCGTCAGGCGCTGCGGCTCGCGCGCCACCGCGGCCAGCCAGGCGGCCTGCAGCGGCGCCACGATCGCGCCATAGCTCGCCACTGCGCCCAGCTGCGCCACGCCGCACTCGGCCGCGGTGATCAGCAGCTCGGGCTGGGGCAGGCGGGCCAGGGCGGCCAGCAGTGCCGGCTGCTGCTGCGACACATGCACCGCCTCGATGGGCGCGCTCGCCGGTGCGATGGCCGCCCACACGCCCAGGCGCTCCAGCTCCTGCACGCTGCCCAGCGAGAGCGCCAGCGTGCGCGGATCGCGCGCCACACCGTGGTCGGCCGGGCGGCTGTCGAAGACGGTGATGTGCGCACCGGGCAGCGCTCGCGCGGCGTGCAGGGCCAACGCCAGTCCCACGGGCCCGGCGCCCACCACCGCGAGTCTCAGGTCGCTCATGTCGGATTCCGTTGGATGCTGCTGCCGGTGCCGCGGTGGCCACCGGACGGTGTGGGCCGCGAAGCCCGCGGCACATCGAGGTTCTATGATCCCGCATCGATTGTGTCCGCAAGCTCGCGCCATGTCGCCATGGCGCGCCACCCGAGTCCCCCAGCCCCGATGGACTTCAACCTGACTCAAGCTTCGACATCCCCGAAGGGGTCGGGAACGCCCAGGGCATTCGCATGGCGGATCGGGCTGTTCCTCCGCAGCGGCTTCGTCCGCACTGGCGCCTGCGCGCCCCGCACCCCCGGGGAGGCACCGCGCCGGCGGGTGAGGCCCTGGGCCCGGTGGCGGCTGGGGCGGTGGCTGGCCCTTGCCGGTGCCTGCGCCGCCCTGGCGGCGGGCGCGCAGCAGCCGGCCCACCAGCACGGTGCGGCTCGGCTTGATGCCGCGCTCGACGGCCCGCTGCTGACCCTGGCACTGAACACCCCGCTCGACAGCCTGCTCGGTTTCGAGCGCGCGCCCCGCGGTGCGGCCGAGCAGCGCGCCGCCCGCGAGCTGGTCGAGCGCTTGCGCACCGACGCATCGCTCCTGAAGCCCGACCCCGCGGCGGGCTGTGTGCGCAGCGGCGTGCAGCTCGAGTCGGCGGCGCTCGGCCTGGGCCAGGCCACGCCCGACGCTGACGGCCATGCCGAGCTCGATGCCACCTGGACCTTCCGCTGCGAGGCGCCGCAGAAGCTGGCCTTCATCGACCTCGGTCTGGTGGCCGCGTGGCCGCGCATCGGCCGCATCGACGCGCAGATCGCCAGCGTTCGCGGCCAGTCCCTGCAGGTGCTGCGCCCACCCGCGCGGCGCCTGGCCTGGCCGCGCTGAGCGGGCGGGCGGCGGCATGCCCCTCTCCCCGCCTCGCGGTGCCGGCTCCGCATCGTCCAACGGCAAGGACTTCCCAGGGCCTACCAGCGACCTGCCGGTGGTCGAGGTCGAGGACCTGCGCTTCGGCTGGCCCGGGGCCGCGCAGCCGCTGCTCCAGATCGAGTCGCTGCGGCTGATGGCCGGCGAGCGGCTCTTCCTGCAGGGCGAGAGCGGCAGCGGCAAGAGCACGCTGCTGTCGTTGCTGGCCGGCGTGCTGCTGCCCCAGGCGGGCCGGGTGAGCCTGCTCGGCACCGACGGGTCGGCGTTGAAGGCCTCGCGCCGTGACCGCCTGCGGGCCGACCATGTGGGCCTGGTGTTCCAGCAGTTCAACCTGCTCGGCTACCTGCCCGTGATTGACAACGTGCTGCTGCCCTGCCGCTTCTCGCCCCGCCGCGCGGCGCGTGCGGCAGCGTCTGACGGCAGCCCGGCCCTGGCGGCCGCGCGCTTGCTGGCGCGCATGGGCCTGGACGAGGCGCTCTGGCCGCGCCCCGCCAGCCGCCTCTCGGTCGGCCAGCAGCAGCGCGTGGCCGCGGCGCGGGCGCTGATCGGCGCGCCCGAACTGCTGATCGCCGACGAGCCCACCTCGGCCCTGGACGAATCGCGCCGCGACGACTTCATGGCCCTGCTGCTCGAGGCCTGCACCGAGGCCGGCAGCGCCCTCGTCTTCGTCAGCCACGACGCCCGCCTGGCCGCGGCCTTCCCCCGTCGGGTGGTGCTGGCCGAGCTGAACCGGGCGGCGGGGTTGGCGGGCGGGGAGCGGCCATGAATTTGGTGAGCCTGGCCGCCCGGAGTGCCTGGAACCGGCGCTTCGTGCTCGCGCTCACAGTGGCCTCGATTGCGCTGGCCACCTTCCTCTTGCTGGGCCTGGAGCGGCTGCGCGCCGACGTGCGCGAGAGCTTCTCGCAGTCGGTCTCGGGCACCGACCTGGTGGTGGGCGCGCGCACCGGCGGCGTGCAGCTGATGCTCTACGCGGTGTTCCGCATCGGCAACGCCACCGCCAACCTGAAGATGGAGAGCGCCGACGCCATCGCCCGCCTGCCCCAGGTGGCCTGGACGGTGCCCCTCTCGCTGGGCGACTCGCACCGGGGCTTTGCCGTGGTCGGCACGACGGCGGGCTTCTTCCAGCATTTCCGTCATGGCGACCGCCAGCTCCTGCGGCTGGCCGCGGGGCGCGCGTTCGGCGTGCCGCCGGCCGGTCTTTATGAGGCGGTGGTCGGCGCCGAGGTCGCCGAGCGCCTGGGTTATGCGCCCGGCGTGGCGGTGACGCTGAGCCACGGCGACGGCGCGCTGGCGGCCAACGACCATGCCGACAAGCCGTTCACCGTGGTCGGCGTGCTGGCGCGCACCGGCACGCCGGTCGACCGCTCGGTGCACATCAGCCTGGAGGCGATGGAGTCCATCCACCTCGACTGGGTGGCGGGTGCGCCGCTGCCCGGTCTGCGGGTCAGCGCCGAGCAGGCGGCAGCCCAGGCGTTGCGGCCGCGGGCCGTGACCGCCCTGCTGGTCGGGCTCAAGAGCCGCGCCGCGGTGTTCTCGGTGCAGCGCGCCGTCAACGACTACCGCGCCGAGCCGCTGGTGGCGGTGCTGCCGGGCGTGGCGCTGGACGAGCTCTGGAGCCTGGTCGGCGCCGGCGAGGCGGCGCTGCGCGCGGCCTCGGCCTTGGTGGCGCTGGTGAGCCTGGCGGGCTTGGTGGCGGTGATCGCCGCGGGGCTCGACGGCCGCCGCCGCGAGCTGGCGATCCTGCGGGCGGTCGGCGCTGCGCCGCGGCAGATCCTGGCCTTGCTGCTGCTCGAGGGCGGTCTCGCCACGGCCGCCGGGGTGCTGATGGGCGCGCTGGCCCATGCCGCCGTGCTGGCCCTGGCCGGCGGCTGGGTGCAGGGCCGCTATGGCATCACGCTGCAGCAGGGCTGGCCCGAGGCCGCGCAATGGCTGGTGGCGGGTGCCGTGTTGGCGGCCGGGGGGGTGGCCAGCCTGGTGCCGGCCTGGCGCGCCTACCGCCTGTCGCTGGCCGACGGGCTCTCGCCGCCGGTGTAGGGGGCATGATGGCGGCTGAGCGGGGCCGGGCTCGTGCGGCCGCAGCGGTCCAGGGGACGAAGCGATGAAGG
>CAISYQ010000104.1 GCA_903889735.1 uncultured Methylibium sp. | reverse complement strand
GTGCCGGCCAACTTCTCGACCCTGCACGCAATGGCCATCGGCACCGCCGGCTACACCGCCATGCTGTGCGCGCTGATGCTCGAGAAGCACGGCATCAAGCCTGCCGATGGCCCCATCCTCGTCACCGGCGCGGCCGGCGGGGTGGGCACCATTTCCATCGCCGTGCTGGCCAAGCTCGGCTACGAGGTCACCGCCTCCACCGGCCGGCTCGAGGAAACCGACTTCCTGAAGAGCCTGGGCGCCAGCCAGGTCATCGACCGGGCCACGCTCTCCAGCCCCGGGGAGATGCTCGGCGCCGAGACCTGGGCCGGCGCGATCGACACGGTGGGCAGCGCCACGCTCGCCAACGTCATCGCCAGCGTCAAGTACCGCGGTGCGGTGGCGGCCTGCGGCCTGGCCCAGGGCCTGGACTTCCCAACGACGGTGCTGCCCTTCCTCCTGCGCAACATCACCCTCTATGGCATCGACTCGGTGATGGCGCCCTATGCCGCACGCAGCGAGGCCTGGGAGCGGCTCTCGACCGACCTCGACGTCCGCAAGCTCGAGTCCGTGACCCAGGTGCTGGGTCTGGACCAGGCCATCCCGACCGCGCACGAGATCCTGTCGGGCAAGGTGCGCGGTCGCGTCGTGATCGACGTGAACCGCTGAGCGGTTGGCAGCGCAGGCGCCTGCGGGCCGTCGACTCCAAGCGGATCCCAATGGCTGAATTGCTGCCACCCCGGGCTCTCGGTGGAGCAGACCCGCGCCTGGCGCTGATCGCCGAGAGCTTTGCGCGGCTCACGGGCCGACCGCTCGTGGCGGCCGCAGCTGCGGCGGGCGGGGCGACGGCGGTCGCCGACGCCCTCTGGGAAGCGCCTGCTGTCATCGTCGCCCACGGCACCGAGCCCGACCCGCTGTTCTTCTACGGCAACCGGCTCGCGCTGGCGGTCTTCGAGATGGGCCCTGCCGCCTTTGTGCAGATGCCCTCGCGGCTCTCGGCCGAGGCCCTGCTGCGCGAGGAGCGGGCCCGCCTGCTCGAGCGCGTGGCCAGAGCCGGCTTCATCGACGACTACGCGGGTGTGCGGGTCTCGGCCACCGGCCAGCGCTTTCGGATCGAGCAGGCGGTGGTCTGGAACCTGGTCGATTCCCAGGGCACCTGCCACGGGCAGGCGGCCACCTTCGATCGCTGGACACCGCTGTGACCCCGGCCTGACACCGCCCACCATGCCCAGGAGACCCCCATGACACCTGCCCTGCAGCTCCACCACCTCGAACAAGGCGCCGGCCAGCCCCTGGTGCTCGTGCCCGGCTGGTCGCAGACCGCCGCTTTCTTTCGCAAGCAGCTCGTGGGCCTGTCCGATAGCTACCGCGTGATCGCGGTCGACATGCGGGGCCATGGCGAGTCACCCAAGCCGCCGACCGGCTACCGCATCGCCCGGCTGGCGCAGGACCTGCACGAGTTCATCGTCGCCAAAGACGTCCATGACATCGTGCTGGGCGGCCACTCGATGGGGGCCTCGGTGATCTGGAGTTATCTGGAGCAGTTCGGTGCGGACCGGATTGCCAAGCTGATCTTCATCGACCAGGCCCCGCTGGTGACCCACGGTCCCGCGCTCGAGGGCGTGGCGCTGAAGGAGGCCGGTGCCGCCTTCACGCCGGAGGCGCTCTACGGCACGGCCAGCGCGGTCGCCGCGGCCCAGGGCGCGGTGGTCGACGGCCTGAAGGCCGCCTTCTTCAGCGGCGCGATCACTGCCGAGGATGTCGCCTTCCACAAGGAAGAAACGCTCAGGATGCCGGCAGAGTTCGCGGCCCGCCTGCTGCTCGACCACGGCAGCCAGGACTGGCGCGACGTGATCGAGCACCTGATCCCCGCCCTGAAGCTGCCCACGCTGGTGGTCAGCGGCGCGCTCGGCACGATCTTCCCGCCCGAATCGCAGGTCTGGATCGCGGCCCGCATCCCGGGCTCGACGCTCGCCATCTTCAGCGCCGAGGAGCGCGGTAGCCACTTCATGTTCTGGGAGAACCCGGAGAAGTTCAACGCGGTGGTGCGCGCCTTCGTGGGCTAGTGACCAAGCCCCTGGAACAAAGCGCCCAGAACCCAGAACCCAGCGCCCAACGGTCATCGCCTGGCAAGAGCCCCCTGGAGGGTCCGGCCCCAGGGCGTGGCCCATGCGTTGACGCTCAGGCCATTCCGCAGGCCACTGGCCTCGCCTCTTCACGCTCTTCTACCGCCCCCTCCCTGGCGCTCGCCGCCGCCTGTTTGGCGACCTCGACCCGTACCGCGTCGGGCAGGGTGACGCCGTTCTTTGCGGCGGTCAGCTCGGCGAGGATGGAGACGGCGATCTCGGGCGGGGTGCGGCTGCCGATGTGCAGGCCGATGGGCCCGTGCAGCCGGGCGAGCTGGGCGGCGTCGAGGTCGAAATCGAGCAAGCGCTCCTTGCGCCGGGCGTTGTTGATGCGCGAGCCGATCGCGCCGACGTAGAAGGCGGGCGAGCGCAGCGCCTCCATCAGGGCGAGGTCGTCGAGCTTGGGGTCGTGCGTCAGGGCGACGATGGCGGTGCGGGCGTCGGGCTGCAGATCGATCACGGTGTCGTCCGGCATCGTGCGCACCCGCGTGATGCCCGGGAGGTCACCCTCCAGCGCGTACTCCTCCCGCGGGTCGCAGACGGTGACCTGGTAGTCCAGGCCGACGGCGATCTGGGCCAGGAAGCGCGAGAGCTGCCCGGCGCCGATGATCAGCAGCCGCCAGCGCGGCCCGTGCACGGTGACCAGCTGCCGGCCGTCGAAACCGAGCGCCTCGTCGGGCCGCGCGGGACGCACGACGCTGCAGCCGCTGCCGAGGTCGAGCACCCGGGCGACCAAGCGGCGGGCCTCGACCGCCGCCAGCAGCTCGCGCAGGCCGCTGCCTCCCGCATCCGCGAGCGGCTCCATCACCAACTGGAGGGTGCCGCCGCAGGGCAGGCCAAAGCGCCGGGCCTCCTCGGCCGAGACGCCGTAGGTCACCACCTCCGGGCTGCTCGCGCTCAAGCTGCGGCTGCGGGCGCGGTGGATGAGGTCGTCCTCGATGCAGCCACCCGACACCGAACCGGCCACCCGCCCATCCTCGCGCAGCGCGAGCATCGCGCCCTCGGGACGGGGGCTTGATCCCCAGGTCTTGGTGATGGTCACCAGCATGACCCGAAAGCCCTGGTCCAGCCAGTTCACGGTGCTGCGCAGCACCTCGAGATCCACACTGTCCATCAGATTCCCCTGCACCGGGTAGCGCTCACAGGCCGCCCATGGTCGCCGCCGGATAGAAGGGCAGCGTGCGCACGCGCGTCCCGGTGAGCCGGGCCCAGGCATTGGCCAGGGCCGGCGCCAAGGTCGGCACGCCAAGCTCGCCGATGCCGCCGATCGGCACAGTGCGGTCGACGTTGGCCGGCGGCGGCAGCAGGATCACGCTCACCGCCGGCATCTCGCTGAGGCGGATCATGCGGTTGGCGTTGAAATTCCTGGATTGCGCTGCGCCATTGTTGAAGGTCTGGCGCCCATAGAGCGTGGCGTTGAGACCGTGGACCACGCCGCCGGTGATCTGCGCCTCCACCGAGCCCGGGTTGACCGTCAGGTAGCTATCGACCGCCACCCACACGCGGGTCACCCGCAGCCCGCCGGTCGAATTGGCGACCTCGACCACCTGCGCGACGATGGTGTTGAAGGCGGTGCCGATGGCGATGCCGCGTGCCCGCCCCGCGGGCGGCGCCGTGCCCCAACCCGAGGCCTTGGCCGCAGCCTCCAGGACGGCGATCCAGCGCGGATCGGTCAACCGGGCGCGGCGGAACTGGAAAGGGTCCTGTCCGGCCGCGGCGGCCAGCTCGTCCATCATGGACTCCACCGCGAAGGTGTTGATCGAGGCGCCGACCGAGCGCCAGAAACCCACCGGGACCAGCGAGGGATGGCTGACCCATTCGGTGAGCCGCGCCCCGAAGCTATAGGGCAGGTCCTGGGAAGCCTCATAGCCCTGGCTGTCTCCCCGGGGGCCGAGGGCGGTGGTGCCGGTGGCACTGCGTTGCGCCAAGATCGAGGGCGACACATTGCGGTAGGCCCAGGCGGCCACGAAGTTGTTGGCATCCAGCCCCGCGCGCACTTGCACCAGCGCCATCGGGCGGTACTGGTCGTGGGTGAAGTCCTCCTCGCGCGGCCACATCAGCTTCACCGGCCGCTGCAGCGCCATGCCGACCTGCACCGCCTGGCTGATGAAGTCCATCTCGGCCTTGCGGCCCAGGCCGCCGCCGAGGAAGGTGACGTGGACGGTGACCTTGTCAGCGGTGAGGCCGGTCATGTTGCAGACCAAGGCCAGCGCCGAGCGCGCGGACTGGGTTGGTGCCCAGACCTCGCAGCGCACGCCCGCCACGTAGTCGACTGTGCAGTTGAGCACCTCCATGCAGGCATGGGCCACGTAGGGCAGCGAGTAGGTGGCGCTCACCAGCCGGGTGGTGGTGGGCGCGGCAAGAACGGCGTTGGCGTCCGCCGTGCTGCGCTCCACCGTGTAGAGGGTGCCGGGTGGGTTGCCGGCACCGGCCACATAGGGCGTGGCCGAGGTCATCAGGCGCTGGGCGTCGGCCATGAACTGGGTGCTGTTCATGGAGGCGACGTTGGTCGGCAGCGTCCATTTCAGCGACAGTCGCTTGGCCGCCTGCCAGGCGTCCCAGGTGTTGCTGCCGACCACCGCCACCGCGTTGGTGTTGCCGGTCAGCTCGGCGCCCCGGCCGGTGCCGCTCCAGACCTTGGTCGGCACGACCGCGATCATCCCGGCCGGCGTGGCCGGCAGGGCGGTCAGCGTGCCGCCGAAGCTCGGGCAGTGGCGGATCACCGCGTAGACCATGTTGGGCACGCGCACGTCGAGGCCGTAGATCGCGCTGCCGTCGACCTTGGCGAGGACGTCGGGGCGCGCCAGGGTCTTGCCGATGAGCTTGAACTGCGAGTCCGGCACCAGCGGCGCCCCCGTCGGCGGCGTGAGCAGGGCCGCAGCAGCCGCCACCTCACCGTAGCTGCGCCTCTGGCCACTGCTGTGGAGGATGACGCCGTCGGTCACCGTGTAGCTGGCGCGGCTGGCGTCGCCGATGCTCGCCATGGCGGCGCTGACCAGCATCTCGCGGGCGGTGGCGCCGGCGTCGCGCAGCCTCCAGAAGTTGTTGCGGGTCACGCTGCTGCCGACGGTGTTGATCGCGGTGCCGACCGGCGCCGGGGTGGCGAGCGTCGGCGCGCCCTGCACGAGCCGGACCCGGGCCGGGTCGACCATCAGGTCCTCGCACAGGACCTGGGCCAGGCCCGCGAAGGCGCCCTGCCCCATGTCGGAGGCGCCGACGGCGAGCTGGATGCTGTTGTCGCTGCCGATGGTGAGCCAGGCGTTGACGGCGGCCGTGGCGGTGGCCGCTTCGGTCGACCCGGCGGGCAGGAAGAGGCCGAGCGTGAGGCCGGATGCGGTGCCCAGGGCACCGAGGGCGCCGACGGCACCGACAAACTGGCGGCGGTCGAGAACGGGGGATTCGGTCATGGTGGGCTCCTGGTCACAGTCCGGCGACGGCCTGCTTGACGCGCTGGTAGGTGCCGCAGACGCAAAGGTTCTTGCACTCCGAGGCGATCTCGGCGCCGTGGTGACCAGCGTTCATCGCGCCGGCCACCGTCATCAGCATCCCCGACTGGCAGAAGCCGCACTGCGGCACCTGCTTGGCGATCCAGGCCTTCTGCGCCGGGTGGCTGCGGTCAGGCGAGAGGCCCTCGATCGTCACGACCTTCTTGCCCACCGCGGAGGAGACGTTGAACACGCAGGCGTGCTCCCGCTGCCCATCGATGAGCACGGTGCAAGCGCCGCAGACCTCGATCCCGCAACCGTACTTGGTGCCGGTCAGGCCAATCAAGTCGCGCAGGACCCACAGCAGGGGCATGTTGAGGTCGCTGACGGTCACCGGGCAATCCTTGCCGTTCACGTTCAGGGTGATTGAAGCCATGGGGCGCGCCTTTCCTTCGGGTTGACGGGTGTCGCGGGGGTGCGACGCCAGGAACCGGCCTCAAGCACCCGCCCGCTGCGGGCCGCCAGGCCGATGAAGAAAATTCTGATCGGATCCCTCCAAACGCCTGTAAGCGCTCGATACAGGACTGCCAGCTGATCGTCAGAAACGACTGAGCGGTGCCCGCTGAAATCACGCGGCACGGGGCCGTCGGGCCGATCCAAGCGGAGGCTTCCCACAGCGGGGCGCGCTCCTGCGAGCGCCCGGCAAGGGTCAGGCCAGCCGGGAAACCGATGGGCCGGGACGTGTAACAACCTCACACAATTTCACGCAAATGGGTGCGGCGAAATTGATGCGGGCTTGCGACCGACCCCCGCGCCGAACGCGCCGGTTCGGCAGCGGGGGCGGCGTCATTCTTCACGGCACCCAACGCTTGCCCTTCAAGGCCCCACCGGCCGCATACCGCCGCCGTCCTGCCCGGCGTCAGGCGCCGCGACGAGCCCCCAGCGCCTCGAGTCGCTGCGCGATGTCGTCCGCGGCATCGCGCGAGTGACGCATCGCCACAGCAGCCTGGGCGCAGCGCTCGGCCACCTCGGCGCTGCCCACGGCGACCGCCAGGGCCCCGGTCCAGCGGGCGGTCCGCGCATGCCGCCCGACATGCCGGCCCACGCCCAGGCG
>CAISYQ010000103.1 GCA_903889735.1 uncultured Methylibium sp. | reverse complement strand
GCCGCCGGCGAGCTCGAGCAGCCGGGAGAACGGGGTGCCCAGCGGCACTTCATAGTTGCCCGGGCGCTCGACATCGCCGACCACCGAGAAGATCTTGGTCCCCCCGTTGTTCGGTTTGCCGCACTCGAGGTAGGCCTGGCCACCGTTGCGGATGATCCACGGAACCGCGGCGAAGGTCTCGGTGTTGTTGATGGTGGTGGGCTTGCCGTAGAGGCCGTAGCTCGCCGGGAAGGGCGGCTTGAAGCGCGGCTGGCCCTTCTTGCCCTCGAGAGACTCCAGCAGGGCCGTCTCTTCGCCGCAGATGTAGGCACCGAAGCCGTGGAAGGCATGCAGTTGGAAGCTGTGGCCCGAGCCCAGGATGTGGTCGCCCAAGTAGCCGGCGGCACGGGCTTCCTCGAGGGCGGCCTCGAAGCGCTCGTAGACCTCGAAGATTTCGCCGTGGATGTAGTTGTAGCCGACCGAGATGCCCATCGCAAAGGCCGCGATGATCATGCCCTCGATGACGATATGCGGGTTGTAGGCCAGGATGTCCCGGTCCTTGCAGGTGCCCGGCTCGCCCTCGTCGGAGTTGCAGACCAAGTACTTCTGCCCCGGAAACTGACGCGGCATGAAGCTCCACTTGAGGCCGGTCGGGAAACCCGCGCCGCCCCGGCCGCGCAGCGCCGAGGCCTTGACCTCCGCGATGACCTGTTCGGGCGTCATCGGCTCGCCACCGCCCTCACCCTTGAGGATCTTCTTCAGCGCCTGGTAACCACCGCGCGCCTCATAGTCCTTCAAGCGCCAGTTGCGGCCATCCAGCCCGGCGTAGATCTGGGTGCCGAGATGGCGGTCGTGGAAACAGGTCTCCCGGCCACTGGCCTGGAACCTGGAGAGATCGGGAAGGCTCATGGGTGCGCCCTCAAGGTGTCGATCAGCTCGTCGAGACGCTCGTTGTCCATGAAACTGAGCATTTGGCGGTCGTTCACCAGCATCACCGGCGCGTCGGCGCAGGCCCCCAGACACTCGCTGGGCTGGACGGTGAACTCACCATCGGCCGTCGTGCCGTAGGGCTCGACCCCGAGCTTGTGGCAGAGGTGCTGCATCGCCGCCTCGCCCCGGCGCAGGGCGCAAGGCAGGTTGGTGCAGACGTTGAGCTTGTAGCGCCCCACCGGCTGCTGGTTGTACATGTTGTAGAAGGTCGTGACCTCGTGCACGGCGATCGGCGGCATGCCCAGCACCTCGGCCACGGCCTTCTCAGCCTCGGGCGACACATGGCCCAACTCCTGCTGCACGATGGACAGACAGGCCATCACCGCCGATTGCTTCTGGTCGGCCGGGTACTTGGCCACCTCGCGTGCAAAACGCTCCAGCGTGGCGGATGAGAAGCTCATGGCGGCTGCGGGGACGAGGCTCTGGCTCACCGGTCGATCTCCCCGAACACGATGTCCATGGTGCCGATCAGGGCCACGGCGTCGGCGATCATGTGGCCGCGCGACATCTCGTCGAGCGCCGCCAAGTGGGCGAAGCCGGGTGCGCGAATCTTGAGCCGGTAGGGCTTGTTGGCGCCATCGCTCATCAGGTAGATGCCGAACTCGCCCTTGGGATGCTCCACCGCTGCGTAGGCCTCGCCCTCGGGCACATGGAAGCCTTCGGTGAAGAGCTTGAAATGGTGGATCAGCTCTTCCATGTTGGACTTCATGTCCACGCGGCCCGGTGCCGCGACCTTGTGGTTGTCGGTGATGACCGGACCGGGGTTGGCACGCAACCAATCCACGCACTGCTTGATGATGCGGTTGGACTCGCGCATCTCCTGCACGCGCACCAGGTAACGGTCGTAGCTGTCGCCAGTCTTGCCAACCGGAATGTCGAACTCGACACGGTCGTAGGCATCGTAGGGCTGCTGTTTGCGCAGGTCCCAGGCCACGCCGGAGCCACGCAGCATGGGGCCGGTCATGCCCAGGTTCATGGCACGCTCGGCCGTCACGACGCCGATGCCCACGGTACGCTGCTTCCAGATGCGGTTGTCAGTCAGCAGGGTTTCGTACTCGTCCACGCACTTGGGGAAACGCTGCGTGAAGTCGTCGATGAAGTCGAGCAGTGAACCCTGGCGGTTGGCATTGAGTTCGGCCATCGCCTTGGCGTTGCGGATCTTGCTGGCCTGGTACTGCGGCATGGTGTCCGGCAGGTCGCGGTAGACGCCGCCCGGACGGAAGTAGGCCGCGTGCATGCGCGCGCCCGACACCGCCTCGTACATGTCGAAGATGTCCTCGCGCTCGCGGAAGCAGT
>CAISYQ010000102.1 GCA_903889735.1 uncultured Methylibium sp. | reverse complement strand
TGATCAGGTTGTAGATGTCGACACCGACCTCACCCGACACCGTCTCTGCGTCGTTGACGCGGATCACGATGCGGTTGGTGTCGATGTAGTCCACCACGCCGCCCCGCTTGGCGGTGACGACCGTGCCCGAGTCCACCGCCGAGACACGCTCGACGCCGGTACCCACAAAGGCCTTCTCGGGACGCAGGACCGGCACGGCCTGTCGCTGCATGTTGGCGCCCCTCAGCGCGCGGTTGGCGTCGTCATGCTCCAGGAAAGGCACCAGCGAGGCCGCGACGGACACGATCTGTGTCGGTGCCACGTCCATGTACTGGATGCGCTCCGGCGAGGTCAGGACCGATTCACCGCTCTCGCGTGCGGACACCAGCTCATCGACCAGCCGGCCGCTCTTGTCCAGGCCCGCATTCGCCTGGGCGATCACGTACTTGCCTTCCTCGATCGCCGAGAGGTAGTCGATCTGGTCCGACACCTTGCCGGCCTCGACACGGCGGTACGGGGTTTCCAGGAAACCGTACTCGTTGAGCTGTGCGTACAGCGCCAGCGAGTTGATCAGGCCGATGTTCGGGCCTTCCGGCGTTTCGATCGGGCACACGCGTCCATAGTGGGTCGGGTGCACGTCACGCACCTCGAAGCCGGCGCGCTCGCGGGTCAGACCGCCCGGGCCCAGGGCCGAGACGCGCCGCTTGTGCGTGATTTCGGACAGCGGGTTGGTCTGGTCCATGAACTGCGACAGCTGCGAGGCGCCGAAGAACTCCTTCAGCGCCGCAGAGATCGGCTTGGAGTTGATCAGGTCGTGCGGCATCAGGGCCTCGGTCTCGGCCTGGCCTAGGCGCTCCTTGACCGCCTTTTCGATGCGGGCCAAGCCCGAGCGGTACTGGTTCTCAGCCAGCTCGCCGACGCAGCGCACGCGGCGGTTGCCGAGGTGGTCGATGTCATCGACTTCCCCGCGGCCGTTGCGCAGCTCGACCAGAATCTTCACCACGTCCAGCAGGTCGTCGTTGGCCAGCACCATGCGGCCCTCGGCGATGCTGCGTCCGACGCGGGCGTTGAACTTCATGCGTCCGACGCGCGAGAGGTCGTAGGTATCTTCGCTGTAGAACAGGCGGTTGAAGAGTGCCTGCACCGCGTCCTCGGTCGGCGGCTCGCCGGGCCGCATCATGCGGTAGATCGCGACCCGCGCCGCCAGCTCATCGGCCGTCTCGTCGATCGCGAGCGTCTGTGAGATGTAGGCGCCCATGTCGAGCTCATTGGTGTAGAGGCACTGAATGTCCTTCAGGCCGGCCACACGCAGCTTCTTGAGCACGGCGTCCGTCAGCTCCTCGTTGGCCTTGGCCACGATCTCGCCGGTCTCCGCATCGACCATGTTCTTGGCCAGCACGCGGCCGACGACGAAGTCTTCCGGCACGCTGATGTGGGTCGTGCCCGACTGCTCCAAGGCGCGGGTGTGGCGCGCCGTGATGCGCTTGTCCTTCTCGACCACGACGGCACCCGACTTGTCGGTGATGTCGAAGCGCGCGATCTCGCCGCGCAGGCGGTCAGAGACGAACTCCATCTGAGCGCCCGCGTCCATCAGGCGGAAGTTGTCGAAGACGAAGAAGTTCGCAAGGATCTGCTCCGGGCTCAGGCCGATGGCCTTGAGCAGGATCGTCACCGGCATCTTCCGGCGGCGGTCCACCCGGAAATAGAGGATGTCCTTCGGGTCGAACTCGAAGTCCAGCCAGGAGCCGCGGTAAGGAATGATGCGCGCCGAGAAGAGCAGCTTGCCCGAGCTGTGGGTCTTGCCCTTGTCATGCTCGAAGAAGACGCCCGGCGAGCGG
>CAISYQ010000101.1 GCA_903889735.1 uncultured Methylibium sp. | reverse complement strand
TGCCACCCCCTGCCACTCACGCGCGTGGCCGCGGCCTTCGAGATCGACGCCGCGCAGTCGCGCATCGCCTGCCGGGTGACGGCCGAGACGCTGGGGCCCACCGGCGTCGAGATGGAAGCGCTCACCGCCGTGCAGATCGGCCTGCTCACCATCTACGACATGTGCAAGGCCATCGACCGCGGCATGGTGATCGAGGGCGTGCGCCTGCTCGAGAAGCGGGGGGGCAAGAGCGGCACCTGGGTGGCGGGGCCTTCGCAGGCCCAACCAGGCTGATCCAGTCGACGGCCTCGGTAAGCTTCAGGCCATGGATGCGTTGATCGAATCCCGCCTTTCGGAGGTTGAGGGTATTTGCCGTCGGCTGGGTGTTCAGCGGCTCGAACTGTTCGGCTCGGCGGCTCGTGCCGATTTCGATCCCCAGCGCAGCGACATCGACCTGTTGGTGACGCTCGGGCCCATGGCCCCCGGCACGCTACGCGGCTGTCTTTTTCGATCTGAAGACGGGCTTGGAGGCTCTGTTCCAAAGACCCGTTGATCTCCTGACCGACGCCAGCCTGCAGAACCCCTACCGGCGGGCGCGCATCGAGTCCGAGCGGCTGCCACTCTATGGAAGCTGACGCAAAGGCCCTGCTGTGGGATGCGCGGGAGGCCGCCCGGCGGATCGCTCGTTTTACCGATGACAAGAGCTTCAGCGACTATCTCTCCAACGAGCTGCTGAGAGCCGCCGTCGAGCGGCAACTCTCCATCCTCGGCGAAGCCCTTGCGCAGCTTCGGAAGGAGGATCCGGCTACGGCAGCGCTCATCGGCTCCCTGGCGCGGGCAGTCGGCATGCGCAATGTCTTGATCCATGGCTATGCCAGCGTCGATCACCGCATCGTCTGGGGCGTCGTCGAAGGTGAAATGGGACCGTTGCTCGCGCAGCTCGATGGCTTGCTGGGCGACGAGAGCTGAGCGTCGCCCCGCTGGCCGGGTTGTGTACAGGCCCTAGGGTGCGGCGTCGCGCCACGGCCTGACCACCCGGCGCGTTTCACACTGCCAGGGCCGGGCCGACGGGGCCGCGCCGCAATCCTTGAAATAGTCCTGCGCGTCCGGACGGCGGAATTCGCGCAGGCGCTGGGCGGCGTAGAGCGCCTCCTCATGGCGGCCCGCGGCCTGGAGCGACTCCGCCCAGGCGATCAGCAGTCGGGTGTCGATCAGCTGGCGCAGGGGGCGGCGAAAGCTCTCGGGCGCGGTGTCGCGCGGCGGCGTGGTCACCGCAGCGTAATCGGCATGGTGGCCGAAAAGCCGGCTCGTGCGGCCTCGGGCAATGCGCTCCGCCAGCGGCGGGGCGCCCTCGGCCACCTCGAAGATGCGCTCAACCTGGCGGTGCTCCGCGACCGCCCAGAACGAGCCCACGAGCATGAGTGCACCGACCAGACCCGGCAGCACCCCAGCAATCGGTGCAAGCCAGGCACCCGACACCACCGCGCCGGCCCACGCCAGCCCAGGACGCACGCCCAAGCCGCTGGATGATCCGGCCCCGTCCCGGCCCGCCAAGGTGGCCGGTGAAGCCGGGACAGCCTGCGACGCCGCGCGCGGCGCCCCGCCAATGACCAGCCCCAGCGCCCAGGCCGCGGGGAGCAGGAAGTAGGCGTACCAGAGC
>CAISYQ010000100.1 GCA_903889735.1 uncultured Methylibium sp. | reverse complement strand
GCTTGAAGGATTTCGACCCCTGCACCATCCTGCTCAACAACGACCTCTCGGCCGGCATCCCCAAGGTGCTCGAGAACCTGCACGAGCAGTACCTGCTGCCGCCCCTGCATGCCGGCTGGGCGGTGCGCCGCAAGAGCCAGCATTTCGCCGCCTACGAGGAAGTGGCCAAGAAGTTCGCCAAGCTGCTGGGCATGGACCCCTGGCTGATCAACCCGATGTTCGCCCGCTGCGGCAAGGTCAACTTCCAGGACGGCACCGGCCAGGAATGCGTCCGCGGCCATGTCGACGCGCTGCTCGGCAAGATCCGCCGCAAGTACAAGGAGTACGGCATCCAGGAGAAACCCTTCGTCATCGTGAAGGCCGATGCCGGCACCTACGGCATGGGCATCATGACGGTGCGAGACGTCAAGGACCTGGACGACCTGAACCGTCGCGCCCGCAACAAGATGAGCGTGATCAAGGACGGCCAGGAGGTCTCTGAGGTCATCATCCAGGAGGGTGTGCCGACCTACGAGCGCATGAACGATGCCGTGGCCGAGCCGGTGGTCTACATGATCGATCGTTACGTGGTGGGGGGCTTCTACCGGGTCCACGCCGAGCGTGGCATCGACGAGAACCTCAACGCGCCAGGTGCGGGCTTCGTTCCCCTGGCCTTTGCCGAGCACCACCAGCTGCCCCGCCCGGGCGAGAAGCCCGGGGTCAGTGCCCCCAATCGCTTCTACATGTATGGGGTGATCGGCCGCCTGGCGATGCTGGGGGCCAGCTACGAGCTCGAAGCCACGAACCCGGACGCCGAGGTCTACGAGTGAGGCGGTTCGGGGGCTGCCCTTCGCCCGGCCGCGTGGGTGACCCGTGAAGTCGACCTGAAGCCGTCGTTGTTGCATCGCAACAAATAAACGGCCCATCGCAGACACTCGGCGCACAATGGGTTTTTGACTCGTCCGCGCAGTCGTCCCGTGCATCCCGGTTCCCCCGCTCCGCAGTCCCGTCGTCAACTGGCGGCCCTCACGCTCGGCGCGGTTGGCGTGGTCTATGGCGACATCGGGACCAGTCCGCTCTATGCGCTCAAGGAGGTGTTCGCCCATGGGCGCATCCCCCTGACGCCGGACAACATCCACGGCATCCTGTCGCTGGTGTTCTGGACGATGACCGTCATCGTCTCCCTCAAGTACGTGTTGCTGATCCTGCGCGCCGACAACCACGGCGAGGGCGGACTGATCGCGATGCTGGCGCTGGCCTCCCAGGCGGTGAAGGACCGGCCCGTGCTTCGGCAGCGGCTGCTGTGGCTGGGGATCTTCGGCACGGCGGTCTTCTTCGGCGACGGCGTCATCACCCCCGCGATCTCGGTGCTGTCGGCCGTCGAAGGCCTGGAGGTGGCGGCGCCCGGCCTGCACCGCTATGTGGTCCCGGTGACCCTGGTGGTCCTGACGCTGCTGTTCGCCGCGCAGCGCTTCGGGACCGGCGGCATCGGCCGCTTCTTCGGGCCCATCACCGCGCTGTGGTTCGGCGTTCTGGCCCTGCTGGGGGTCGTGCACATCGCCCAGAACCCGGCCGTGATGGTGGCCTTGAGTCCCCACCACGCATTGAGCTTTCTGTTCAGCCACCCGGGCACCGCCTTCGTGGCCCTCGGAGCCATCGTGCTGTGTGTCACCGGGGCAGAGGCGCTCTATGCGGACATGGGGCATTTCGGCAAGCGGCCGATTCGGCTGGCCTGGTTCGGCCTGGTCTGGCCGGCGCTGACGCTGAACTATTTCGGCCAGGGTGCCTTGCTGCTGACGCACCCCGAGGCAGTCAAGAACCCCTTCTACGAGATGGCGCCCGACTGGGCCCTGTTCCCCTTGATCGGCCTGGCCACGATCGCCACCGTGATCGCCTCGCAGGCGCTGATCACGGCCGCCTTCTCGGTCACGAAGCAGGCGATACAGCTCGGCTACTTCCCCCGGCTGAGGCTGCTCCACACCTCCGTCAAGGCCACCGGGCAGATCTACGTGCCCTTCGTGAACTGGGGGCTCTACGCCTGCATCGTGCTGGCGGTGGTGGTGTTCGGCTCGTCGAGCAAGCTGGCGGCGGCCTATGGGCTGGCGGTCACGATCGACATGCTGATCACCACCGTGATGACCTTCTTCGTGATCCGCTATGCCTGGAAGTACCCCTGGGCGCTGTGCGTGGCGGCCACCGGTTTCTTCTTCGTGGTCGATGCGGTCTTCTTCGCCGCCAACTTCGTGAAGATCATCGATGGCGGCTGGTTTCCGCTCTTGATCGGTGCGGTGATGTTCACGCTGATGATGACCTGGAAGCAGGGCCGCCACCTCATGAGCGAGCGCCTGCGCGACGAGGCGGTTGACCTGCCGAGCTTCTTGACCGCGGTGTTCGAGAGCCCGCCCACGCGGGTCGAGGGCACGGCGGTGTTCCTCTCGGCCGAGGCCGGCATGACACCCAACGCGCTGCTGCACAACCTCAAGCACAACAAGGTGCTGCACGCGCAGAACCTGTTTGTCACGGTCAGGCACCATGAAGTGCCCTGGGTGCCCTTCGACAAGCGGGTCGAGATCGAGTCGCTCGGTCACTGCTGCTGGCAGGTCACGCTGCACTTCGGCTTCAAGAACGAGCCCGATGTGCCGGAGGCGCTCAAGCTGATCCAGAGCCGCGGCGTGCAGCTCGACGACATGGAGACCAGCTACTTCCTGAGCCGCGACATCGTGATCCCGACCCTGGGCACGGGCATGGCGATGTGGCGCGAGAAGCTCTTCGCCAACATGCACCGCAACGCGGCGGCCGCAGCCGATTTCCTGAACCTGCCGACCAACCGGGTGGTGGAACTGGGCTCCAAGGTCGAGATTTGACCGGCTCCTGTCGGGAGCACCGGCGCGGCGGGGCTTGTGCGGCTGCGGCAGGCGCAACGGTGGCTTGTGCGACAGTGTCAGCCCGCAGCCTGCCCACCCCGCCATCATGAAACTGCTCTTCATCGCCGACCCGCTCGACGGCTTCAAGACCGCCAAGGACAGCAGTTTCGCGATGATGCGTGAGGCGGCTGCGCGCGGCCACGAGCTCATGGCCTGCGAGCCCAAGGACCTGATGTGGCGCGGCGGCGCGTCGGGCGGTGGCCCGGTCACCGCCTTCGTGCGCGACATCACCCTGACCGGCGACGCCGACGACTGGTACCGCGCCGCCCAGCAGCCGCCCCACGAGCGCCCGCAGCCGCTCCACGCGGTGGACGCGGTGCTGATGCGCAAGGACCCGCCCTTCGACGCCGAGTACTTCTACGCCACCCACCTGCTCGAGCGGGCTGAGCGCGAGGGCGCGCGCGTCTTCAACCGCCCGCGGGCACTGCGCGACCATCCCGAGAAGCTCGCCATCCTCGAGTTCCCGCAGTTCATCACGCCCACGCTGGTGACGCGCGACGCGTCCGACATCCGCGACTTCCACGCCGAGCACCGCGACATCATCCTCAAGCCGCTGGACGGCATGGGCGGCATGGGTATCTTCCGGGTGGGTGAGGACGGGCTCAACCTTGGCAGCATCACCGAGACGCTCAACCAATTCGGGACGCGAACGCTGATGGTGCAGCGCTTCCTGCCCGCCATCACCGAAGGCGACAAACGCATCCTGCTGATCGGCGGTGAACCGGTGCCCTTCGCGCTGGCGCGAATCCCGCAGGGCAGCGAGGTGCGCGGCAACCTGGCGGCCGGCGGCAAGGGCGTGGCGCAGCCGCTCTCGGCGCGCGACCGCGAGATCGCCGAGGCCCTCGGGCCGGTGCTGGCCGCACGCGGCCTGCACCTGGTGGGCCTGGACGTGATCGGCGACTGCCTGACCGAGATCAACGTCACCAGCCCGACCGGCTTCCAGGAGATCACGCAGCAGACCGGCTTCGACGTCGCCGCCCGCTTCATCGATGCGCTCGAGGCGGCGTTACGCGACTGAGCCTCGCACGAGGGTGGCTGGCGGCGGCGCCCATGCCGCTGGCCTCCCACGCCGATCCAGAGGGCCTGATTCAAGAGCTCCCGGTCCGCTCTGCCAGCTGCGGCATCCGGAGCGTCGCCCCCTGGGCAAGCTCGTGCCAGACCGCGCCAGACGACTCCCGGCTCAGGCGTAGTGCGCTGGCCTGCGAACACTCCAGGGCAGCGCCTGTTCCAGCTGTCCGGCCAGGCTGTAAAGCGTTTCCTCATCGGCCATCCGCCCCACCAACTGCATGGCGAGTGGCAGGCCCGACTTCGCCTGCCACAGCGGCAGCATGAGGGCCGGCTGGCCGGTCGTGTTGAACAGCGCCGTGAAGGGCGAGTAACCCTGGATGATTTGCTGCCACCAGGCGGCCATGTCCACGCCTTTCGCGTTTTGGTCCAGCTCGCCCAGCTTCGCCACATCCCTCGCCAGGCCGGGCGTGAGCAGCACGTCGTGGTCGCGCATCACCGCGCCCACCTTGCGGCAGACCGCGTTCTGCCAGACCATGGCTTCCTCCATCTGGAAAGCCGAGATCGACTTGCCGTAGCGGTAGACCTCCAGCGTCACCGCCTCCACCGTTCTCGGGCCGATCTTGCGCCCCGTGATGGCCGCGAACTGCTCCATGAAGTAGCCCAGCGTCGTCGCCCAGATGCGCATGGAGGATTCGTTGAACTGCTCCGCGCTGTAGTCAATCTTCACCGGCTCCACCACGTGACCCAGGTCTTCCAACAGTTGGCGGGTGTCGTTCAGCCGGTTGCGGATTTCGCGCGTGATCGCGGCCCCGCCCGGCAGGTGATCGACCACGCCGATTCGCAGCTTGGCGGGAGGCGTCATGGCGGCCGCCAGGAAGCCGCGCCGTGGCGGGGCGGCGTCGTAGTAGAAGCCGTCGTCGGGCCCGGCCAGGCAGTCCAGCAGCGCGGCGGAATCGCGCACCGTGCGCGTCTCGGCGAATTCGATGGCAAGCCCCCAGAGGAAGATCCCGCTGTCGGGCCCGGTGGGCGTGCGGCCACGCGCCGGCTTCATGCCCACCACGCCGTTGCAGGCTGCTGGAATGCGGATGGACCCGCCGCCGTCGTTGGCATGGGCCATGGGCACCATGCCCGAGCCCACCGCCGCCCCGGCCCCGCCGGACGAGCCACCCACCGAGTGGTCCAGGTTCCAGGGGTTGCGCGTGGAACCGTAGACCAGCGCCTCGGTGTTGGTGTTGAAGGCCATTTCCGGCGTGGTCGTCGTGCCCACGGTGACCAGTCCCGCCGCCCGGCAGCGCTGCATCAGTGCCGTGTCGTTCTCGAAGGTGATGCCGGCCGCGAGCCTGGAGCCGGCGGTGGTCTTCATGCCCTTGAAGTGCATGCCGAATTCCTTCACGAGGAACGGGACGCCGCGGAACGGGCCCGCGGGCAGTCCGCGCTTGATTTCCCGCAGCGCGAGATCTCGCAACTGTTGCACCACGCAGTTCACCTGCGGGTTCAAGCGCCCGATGGCATCTAGCGCGCTGTCCACCAGATCGACCGGCGAGACTTCACGGCGGCGGACCAGGTCGGCCAAGCCCAGGCCGTCGTAACTGCTGTACTCAGGGATGATCATCGCGGTCTCTCCGGGGGGTCTAGGGTGGGTGCACGAGGCACGGCAAGGCGGGGCGCCAGGCGGGGTTGATTATTGGCCACGCCCGCCAGCACTCAAATGCACGCCAGGCTTGCGTCGACGGTAGCGGCGCAAGCCCTGCTCCACCGCCAGCAGCACCAGCCCGGCCCCTCCGGCGTGGCCGCCCGCTTCATCGACGCGCGCGAGGACGCAGGGGCTGGCCGAGAGTCTGTCAAGCACCTGTCTCGCCGCCCACGAGCGCCGGACTCATTCACCGATGCTGAGCCGGGTCGAGGCGGGCGCAGCGCCGGTGACAATGCCGGTCCCCTTTCTGCTGGATCCCGATGGCCCTGCTCACCCTCACAAATGCCCACCTCGCCTTCGGCCACGTGGCGCTGCTCGACCACACCGATTTCGCACTCGAGACCAGCGAGCGCGTCGGCCTGATCGGGCGCAACGGCACCGGCAAGTCCTCGCTGCTGAAGATCATCGCCGGGCTGGAGAAGCCCGATGACGGCGAACTGCGGCTGCAGCAGGGCCTGAGGCTCGCGCTGGTGGCGCAGGAACCGGTGCTGGACCCGCAGGCCACCGTGTTCGAGGCGGTCAGCGAGGGGCTGGCCGAGGTGAAGTCGCTGCGCGCCCGCTACGAGGCCCACGACGCCAGCGACGACCTCGACGCCATCCAGACCCGCATCGAGGCGATGGACGGCTGGACCTGGGAGCAGCGCGTCACCGAGACCCTGGAGCGGCTGCAGCTGCAGCCTGAGGCCCAGGTTGGTCCGCTGTCCGGCGGCACCCGCAAGCGAGTGGCCCTGGCGCAGGCGCTGGTGGCCGCACCCGATGTGCTGCTGCTCGACGAGCCCACCAACCACCTCGACCTCGACGCCATCCGCTGGCTGGAGGAGCTGCTCAGGGCCTACCGCGGTAGCGTGCTGCTGATCACCCACGACCGCGCCTTCCTCGACGCGGTGGCCACCCGCATCGTCGAGCTCGACCGCGGCGTGCTGCGCAGCTACCCGGGCAATTTCGCCGCCTACGAGGCGACCAAGCAGCGCGAGCTGGCCGACGAGGCGCTGGCCCGCGCCCGCCACGACAAGCTGCTGGCGCAGGAAGAGGTCTGGGTGCGACAGGGCGTGGAGGCGCGGCGCACCCGCAGTGTGGCGCGTATCAAGCGGCTGGAGGTGCTGCGCACCCAGCGTGCGGCGCGCCGCGACGTGGTCGGCCGCGTGGCCCTCGAGGTCGTTGCCGGTTCGCGCGGCGGCAAGATCGTTGCTGAGCTCGAGGACGTGTCCAAGTCCTTCGGTGACAAGACGGTGGTGAGTGGCTTCACCGGCACCATCCTGCGCGGCGACAAGGTCGGGCTGATCGGCGCCAACGGCGCGGGCAAGACCACCCTGCTCAAGCTCATCCTCGGCCAGCTCGATCCCGACAGCGGCCGGGTGCGTACCGGCAGCAACCTGCAGGTTGCCTATTTCGACCAGATGCGCGAGGCGCTCAACCTCGACGCGACCCTGGCCGACACCATCAGCCCGGGCAGCGAATGGGTCGAGATCGCCGGGCAGCGCAAGCATGTGATGAGCTACCTGGGCGATTTCCTGTTCGCCCCGGCGCGCGCCAACTCGCCGGTGAGGAGCCTCTCCGGGGGCGAGCGCAACCGCCTGCTGCTTGCCCGGCTGTTCGCCAAGCCGGCCAACGTGTTGGTGCTCGACGAGCCCACCAACGACCTCGACATCGACACCCTGGAGCTGCTCGAGGAGCTGCTGGCCAACTACCCCGGCACCGTTTTCCTCGTCAGCCACGACCGTCGCTTCCTCGACAACGTGGTCACCAGCACCATCGTCAACGAGGCGCCCGGCATCTGGCGCGAGTACGAGGGCAGTGTCGAGGACTGGCTGCAGCAGTCCGAGCGCGCGCGCGCGCTGCAGGCGGCCGCCGCGAAGCGGGGCGGTGCAGCAGCCCCGGCCGCAGTGGTCGCGGCGCCTGCGCCAGCCCCTTCGGTTGTGACGACTGCAGCCCCGCGCCGCAGCAAGCTCAGCTTCAAGGAGCAGCGCGAACTCGACGAACTGCCGGCGCGCATCGAGGCGCTCGAGGCCGAGCAGCGAGCCCTGGGCGAGCAACTCGCCGACCCGGCCTCCTATGCCGCGGGGAAGGACGCCGCAGCGCTCCAGGTCCGCTTCACCCGGGTCGAGGACGAACTGCTCGCGGCCCTCGAGCGCTGGGAGACGCTGGGCAGCCGGTGAGCGCGGCGGCGCCCTGCGCTGGCTGGCCGCGGTGTAAATTCACGCCGCAGCTTGTGCATGGCGCACCAGCCTCGCCCAAAGACCGACGCCCGTCGATGAAACCTCCCCCCGCTCGCCCGTGTCGGCGGCCCCTGGTCCGGGGTTGCCCGCGGGGCGTTGTGCGGCGATGACCCCGCTGCCCGAGATCGTCTTGCAGGTGCCGGCATCGTCGGCCGAGTTCGACGCTGCGCGCGAGCTCTTCCTGGAGTACGGCGCGGCGCTCGGCATCGATCTCGGCTTCCAGGGTTTCGACGACGAGCTCGCCGGGCTGCCCGGGGATTACGAGGCGCCGGCCGGCATCCTGCTGCTGGCCTACTGCGACGGCGAGCTGGCCGGCTGTGGCGCGGTGCGGCCGCTGCTGCAGGTCGACGAGGCCAACGCCTGTGAGATGAAGCGGCTGTACGTCAGGCGAGCCTTTCGCCGCTTCGGACTGGGCCGCCGCCTCGCCGAGGCCCTGCTGGACCATGGGCGCAGCGCCGGCTACTCGGTGATGTTCCTCGACACCCTGGACGACATGGAGGCGGCCCGCGAGCTCTACACCTCGCTCGGTTTCGAGGAGGTCCCGCCCTACTACTTCAACCCCCTCCCCGGCGCTCATTACCTGCGCGTCGAGCTCGATGGGCCGGGCTCGGGCTACTGAGCCTTGCACCGGCCTTGAGGCGCGGGCGCAACACCTGCCGGGCGCGTAGCGCGGATTTGGAAATTGCGGGTTATCACGTATACTTCAGGGCTTTGTTGCTGACGGTTCCGTCCCAAATGTCCAATCGCTCGGTCCCTGAGGAGAGCGCCGATTGGCCGGAGGTGGGAGTGCCAGCGACGCAGGGCGAGCCGCCGACCGGGCGTCCCGTCCCGGACGAGGCGCCGATCCGGCGCTGGACGCAGAACGAGGCGCAGGCCCTGATCCGGGCGCAGCCTTCGGTGTCGCCATGGCGGGTGGTAGCGACCCAGGTCGCGGTGGGTTTCTTGTGCGGCGCCCTGGGTTGGTTGCTGGCAGGCCCCGCGGCAGGCTGGTCGGCCTTGTACGGGGCTGCGGCGGTGGCGCTGCCCAACGCCTTGATGGCTCGAGGGATGACGCGCGGGGCGGGCAACGCAGCGGCTGCGGCGGTTGGGTTCCTGTTCTGGGAGATGTTGAAGATAGGCGCGGCGATCGCGATGTTGGTGATCGCCGGGCGCGTGGTGCCGCACCTGAGCTGGCCGGTCTTGCTGGTCACGATGGTGGTGTGCATGAAGGTGAACTGGTTCGCGCTGTTGTGGCGCGGGCGCCGATAGACGACGAGGCTTCGATACGAACATGGCAGCTGAAAGCCACGCCCCGACCGCCGGTGAATACATCGTTCACCACCTGACGCATTTCCAAAACCACAAGCCGAACGGCCCGTTCGACTTGACGGTCATCAACATTGACTCGGTGATCTACGCCGTGCTCCTCGGCGTGGTTGGCTGCTGGCTGCTGTGGCGCGCCGCGCGCAAGGCGACGTCGGGCGTGCCGGGGCGTTTCCAGGCGGCGGTCGAGCTGCTGGTGGAGATGGTCGATAGCCAGGCCAAGGGCATCGTTCACAGTGCCGAGAGCCGCAAGTTCGTGGCCCCGTTGGCCTTGACGGTGTTCGTCTGGATCTTCCTGATGAATGCGATGGACCTGCTTCCGCTGGACCTGATCCCAGAGATCTGGGCGCAGATCGTCGGTGCGGCCGGCCATGACCCCCAACACGCCTACATGCGCAGCGTGCCCACGGCCGACTTGTCGGTGACGATGGGGCTGTCAGTCAGCGTCTTGCTGATTTGCCTCTACTACAACATCAAGATCAAGGGCATGGGCGGGTGGATCCACGAGCTGTTCACGGCGCCTTTCGGCGCCCACCCCGTGCTGTGGCCCTTCAACTTCCTGATGCAGGTGATCGAGTTCGTCGCCAAGACCGTCTCGCACGGCATGCGGCTGTTCGGCAACATGTACGCGGGCGAGCTGATCTTCATGCTGATCGCGCTGATGGGCGGGGCCTGGAGCCTGTCGGCGACCGGCATCGGCTTGGCCATTGGCCACATCATCGCGGGCTCGGCCTGGGCCATCTTCCACATCCTGATCATCACCTTGCAGGCTTTCGTGTTCATGATGCTCACGCTCGTGTACATCGGTCAGGCCCACGACTCGCATTGAGCGCGGCTTCACGCCCCAAGGCACCGGTTCCGTTTTCCGCCGATCAGCGATCTCCGATCGACGATCATTTTTCTTGTCTTTAGTCACTTTTTCTCACTAGGAGTCACCATGGAAGTCATCAGCTTTGTTGCCCTCGCCTCCGGACTGATCATCGGACTGGGCGCCATCGGCGCCTGCATCGGCATCGGCATCATGGGCAGCAAGTACCTCGAGTCGGCCGCCCGCCAACCCGAACTGATGGGCGAGCTGCAGACCAAGATGTTCCTGCTGGCTGGCCTGATCGACGCGGCCTTCATCATCGGCACGGGTATCGCCCTGTGGTTTGCCACGGCAAACCCTTTCCTGGCTCAGATCGCCAACCTGCCGAAGTAAGCCAGGGACGGCACAGCGGGTTCGCGCTCGCTGCGAGCCGGCCCGGCGCCCTGTGCGCCACCGGCCCAACCATCACCGAGACCGAGGCAATAACGTGAGCATCACCGCCACCCTCATCATCCAGGCCATCGTCTTCCTGATCCTGGTCGGGTTCACGATGAAGTTCGTCTGGCCGCCGATCACCGCGGCACTGGACGAACGCGCCAAGAAGATCGCCGAAGGCCTGTCGGCTGCCGACAAGGCCAAGGCCGATCTGGCCATCGCCAACAAGCGCGTTGAGGAGCAACTCTCCTCGGCCCGCGAAGATGCCGCCAAGCGACTGGCCGACGCTGAGCGCCTGGCGCAGTCAATGGTCGAGCAGGCCAAGGGCCGCGCCAACGAGGAGGCCGCCAAGATCGTCGCTGCGGCCAAGGCCGAGGCTGAGCAGGCGTCAGCCCAGGCGCGTGAGGCACTCCGCGAACAGGTTGCCGTGCTGGCTGTCAAGGGCGCCGAGCAGATTCTCCGCAAGGAGGTCAATGCCGCTGTCCACGCCGACCTGCTGGGTCGTCTGAAGACGGAACTCTAAGACCATGGCCGAGCTTGCAACCATCGCGCGGCCCTACGCCGAGGCGCTGTTCAAGGCGGGTGGTGACGCGGCAGCGGCGGCTCAGCTGTCGGCGTTCGCCGCCGTCGCCAAGGATCCGCAGCTTCTGCAGTTCGCGGGCCATCCGAAGGCCGAAGCGGCGCAGGTGCTGGAGCTGATCACCTCGGTGTCCGGCATCAGCCCATCCTTGACCACAGTGCGCAACCTGCTGAGCGCCGTGATCGACAACGGCCGGCTGGCGGCCTTGCCCGAGATCGCCCACCAGTTCCACGCGCTGGTCAATGCGCAATCGGGCGTCGCCGACGCCACTGTCTTCAGCGCCTTCCCCATCGACGCGGCCCAGCTCGCTGACGTGACCGTCTCGCTCGAAAAGCGTTTCGGCCGCAAGCTCAATGCCGCGGTCCAGGTCGAGGCCGGACTGATCGGTGGTATCCGGGTCGTGGTCGGTGACGAGGTGCTCGACACTTCGATCAAGGCCCGTCTCGAAGCCATGAAATCCGCGCTGACCGCCTAAGGCCCGAACCCCCAACCTGCAGGCCCCGTGCCGCGGACCGGAGAACACCATGCAACTGAATCCCGCTGAAATTTCCGAACTGATCAAGAGCCGCATCCAGGGTCTGGGCAGCGCGGCCGACATCCGCAACCAGGGCACCGTGGTCTCGGTGACCGATGGCATCGTGCGCGTGCACGGCCTGTCGGACGCGATGGCCGGCGAAATGCTGGAGTTCCCTGCCACCAAGGACGGCCAGCCAACCTACGGTCTGGCGCTCAACCTCGAACGCGACTCGGTCGGCGCGGTGATCCTGGGCGAGTACGAGCACATCTCCGAGGGCGACACGGTCAAGTGCACCGGCCGCATCCTGGAAGTGCCGGTCGGCCCCGAGCTGATTGGCCGCGTGGTGAATGCGCTCGGCCAGCCCATCGACGGCAAGGGTCCGATCAACGCCAAGATGACCGACGTGATTGAGAAGGTCGCGCCGGGCGTGATCGCGCGCAAGTCGGTCGACCAACCGGTGCAGACCGGACTGAAATCCATTGACTCCATGGTGCCGATCGGCCGCGGTCAGCGCGAGCTGATCATCGGCGACCGCCAAACCGGCAAGACCGCGGTGGCGATTGACGCGATCATCAACCAGAAGGGTCAGAACATGACCTGCGTCTACGTCGCCATCGGCCAGAAGGCGTCGTCGATCAAGAACGTGGTGCGTGCGCTCGAGCAGAACGGCGCGATGGACTACACCATCGTCGTGGCGGCCTCGGCCTCCGAGTCGGCAGCGATGCAATATGTCTCGGCCTACTCCGGCTGCACCATGGGTGAGTACTTCCGCGACCGCGGCCAGGACGCGCTGATCATCTATGACGACCTGTCCAAGCAGGCTGTCGCCTACCGCCAGGTGTCGCTGCTG
>CAISYQ010000099.1 GCA_903889735.1 uncultured Methylibium sp. | reverse complement strand
CCGGCTCCAGTTGGGCCACTTGCTGCGCACCGCAAAGGCGATGTTGCTGCGCACGCTCAGCCAGGGCATCAAGGCATGGCCCTGGAACACCACCCCGCGGTCCAGGCTGGGGCCGGCCACCTCGCGGTTGTCCATGAAGACATGACCCGCGCTCGCAGTCTCGAGGCCGGCCAGCACATTGAGGATGGTGGTCTTGCCGCAGCCGGAATGGCCGACGATGCAGACGAACTCGCCCTTGCGGATGCCGAAATTGACGCTGTCGAAGACCGGCTCGCTGGCGCCCGGGTAGGTCTTGGCCAGACCCTCGATCTGCAGGAAGGGCCGTTCAGTCGACATAGGTCACCGCCTTCTGGGCACGCGCGAACATCAGGTCCAGCGCCATGCCGACCAGCCCGATCACGAGGATCGCAAAGATCACGTTGGTGAGCGAGAGGTTGTTCCACTCGTTCCACACGAAGTAGCCGATCCCCGTGCCCCCGACCAGCATCTCGGCCGCGACGATCACCAGCCAGGCGATGCCCATGCTGATGCGCATGCCCGTGAGGATGGTGGGCGCGGCCGCCGGCAGGATCACCTCGAAGGCCTTGCGCAGCGGATTGACCTCCAGGGTCTTGGCCACGTTGAGCCACTCCCGCCGCACGCCGGCCACACCGAAGGCCGTGTTGAGCAGCATCGGCCACACCGAACAGATGAAGATCACGAAGATGCCGGAGATCGAGGAGTCCTTGATGGTGTAGAGCGCCAGCGGCATCCACGCCAGCGGCGAGATGGGCTTGAGGACCTGGATGAAGGGATCGAGGGCGCGGTGGATGAGCGGGCTCATGCCGATCAGGAAACCCAACGGGACGGCCACCAGCGCCGCCAGCAGGAAGCCCAGTGCCACCCGGCCCAGCGAGTAGCCGAGCTGCAGCCCGATGCCCTTGTCGTTGGGGCCGTTGTCGTAGAAGGGATGGGACAGGTGCTGCACGACCTTGGCGCCGAACTGCGCCGGGGTCGGAAACCCCGAGCGGGCACCGCCCGCCTCCGAACCCCCACCGGCTCCCGCCTCGCCGCCGGGGTTCTTGCCCAGCAGCTTGGCGTACTCGATCTGCTCGGCGGTCATCACGACCACCGGGCCGACCGCGGCGGGGCGCGTGGACAGCTGCCACACGCCCAGCAGGGTCAGCAGGATCAGGGCCGACAGCAGCCCGGCCTTCAGGTTCAATGTGGGTGCGCCCATGCCAGGTCCTCAGCTCGCCGGGGGCTCAGGTCCGCTTGATCGCGAAGCTGCTGAGATAGGGCTCGGGTGTCGCCGGATCGAAGACCTTGCCCATGATGGTGAACTTGGGGTACGCGCCCTCGGGCGGCGTCATGCCCAGCGACTTCATGGTCTTCTTGGCATCGGTCAGCAGGAACACCTTCTCGGCGATCTGCTTGTAGTTGACGTCGCCCTTCACATAGCCCCAGCGCTTCATCTGCGTGAGCATCCACACGGCCATGCTCTGCCAGGGGATGGGGTCGAAGTCGGCCCGGTCGGGCACGGTGCGGATGTTGCCCAGGCCGTCGGCGAACTTGCCGGTGAGCACCTGCGACACCACCGTCTCGGGCTGGTTCAGGTAGGCCTGCGGCGAGATCACCTTGGCGATCAGCTCGCGGTTCTCGGGCTTGCGCGCCATGGCCGCGGCGGTGAGCACCGCACGGTAGAGCGCCGCGAAGGTGTTGGGGTTCTTCTCGATGAACTCGGTGGAGGTGCCGAAGGCGCAGCAGGGGTGGCCGTTCCACAGGTCCTTGGTCAGCAGGTGCAGGAAGCCGACCTCCTCGAACACCGCGCGCTGGTTGAAGGGATCGGGGCCGAGGTAGCCGTCGATGTTGCCGGCGCGCAGGTTGGCCACCATCTCAGGCGGCGGCACGACGCGGATCTGGATGTCGCGGTCCGGGTCCAGCCCGGCTTCAGCCACGTAGTAGCGCAGCAGGAAGTTGTGCATGGAGTACTCGAAAGGCACCGCGAACTTGAAGCCCTTCCAGTCCTTGGGATCGCGCTTGTCCTTGTGCTTCATCGCCAGCGTGATCGCCTGGCCGTTGGTGTTCTGGATCGTCGCCACGTTCATCGGCGTGGGGTTGGAGCCCACGCCCAGGCTGATGGCCAGCGGCATGGGACTCAGGAAATGGGTGGCGTCGTACTCCTTGTTGAGCATCTTGTCGCGGATCAGCGCCCAGCCCGCCGTCTTCACGACCTGCACGCTCAGGCCCTGCTTGTCATAGAAGCCCAGCGGGTGGGCCATGATCAGCGGGGTGGCGCAGGTGATGGGGATGAAGCCGATCTTCAGGTCCTTCTTCTCGAGGGCGCCCTTCTCCTGCGCCATCGCCTGCAGCGGCGCGATGGGCAGCACGCTGGCGATCGCGGCCATCGCGGTTCCCTTGCCCACCGCGCCCAGGAAACGGCGGCGCAGGGCGTCCTGCGGGAACAGGGCCTTGACGAGGCTGGCCTCGATGAAGTCGCGTGAGTAGCTCTCGAAGTCGGCCGACTCCGAGCGGGTGCGCAGCTCGGCCGTGGCGCTGGCCGCCGACAACTCGCGGCGGTGCTCGGCCGCGGTGTGGTCGCGTCCGCAGCTGCACTTCATCATCAGCGGTTGGTCGGCGTCGTAGGGATCGAAGTAGCGGCTCATGCGTTTCTCCTGGTGTGGTTGAAGCGTAAGGACAAGCGGCCGGGCCGCCTATCGCGGCAACGGGCTTTCGCGTGTAGGGCCGGCCCTACACGCTCGGCAGCAGCTCGGCACGCACGGCGTAGAGCGCGAGCTCCACGTCGTTGCGGGCGCCGGTCTTCTCGAGGATGCGGGCGCGGTAGGTGCTGACGGTGTTGGACGAGAGCGCGAGCTGCGCGGCGATCTCGCCGACGCTGAGGCCCTCGGCCAACAGCCGGAAGACCTGGTGTTCGCGGTGGGAGAGCCGCTCGTGCAGCGGCGCCTCGTCAGCGCCGCCGGGGCTGATCGCGCCGGCCAGCTGCTCGGCCACCGCGGCGGTGATGAAGAGCCCGCCCCGCGCCACCTTGCGGATCGCCGCGATCATCTGCTCGGAGTCGGCGCTCTTGTTCAGGTAACCGGCCGCACCAAGCTTGAGGCTGCGCACCGCGTACTGCCGGTCGGGGTAGGTGCTGAGCATCAGCACCGGCAGCTTGGGGAACTCGCTCTTGAGCTGGCGCAGCACATCGAGGCCGTCGCGCTGCGGCATCGCGATGTCCATGAGCACCACGTCGATGGCGGGCAGGGTGCTGCCGACGGCCCGGGCCGCGCGCACCCGCCGCAGGGCCTCGGCCCCACAGTCGGCCTCACCGCCCAGCGCGATGTCGCTGGCGTCCGAGAGCATCTGGCGGATGCCCTGGCGCACGATCTGGTGGTCGTCGCAGATCAGCACATGAATCATCGTGGCCCTCCGGGTTCTTCAACCCCCACCGCAACCCGCGTGCCAGGGTCGCGATCAAGCCGGCGGCAGGGCCGGGTTGAAGGTCGTGTTGGGGGCCGAATTCGGGGCTGGGTCAGCACTCAGCGTCTGCGACAGCGGCATGCGCAGCCGCACCACCGTGCCATGGCCGGGAGCGCTGTCGATGGTGAGCCGACCGTCGAACTGCGCGGCCCGCTCGCGCATGCCCATGACCCCGTAGCTGCGCGGCGCGTTCAGTGCCTCGGGCGCAGCGCCGATGCCGTCATCGCGCAGCTCGATGTAGAGCATGGGTTCGGGCGGGTCGTCCACCGTGATGCGGATCTCGAGCCGCTGCGCCTGGGCATGGCGGGCCACGTTCGACAGCATCTCCTGGAAGATGCGGAACACCGCGATCGCCCGGCCGTCGGTGGGCGATGCCACGCCAGCGGCCACGTGCAGGCGCAGGTCGACCCGCAGCTCACTGGCGCTCTGCGCGAACTCCTGCGCCTGCCACTCCAGCGCGGCCCACAGGCCCTGGTGGTCGAGGATGCTCGGCCTCAGGTCGGTGATGATGCGGCCGACGTTGTCGACCGCCCGGTCGATGAGCCCGCCCATCGCGCGGCACTTGTCTTCCAGCACGGGCTGCGCAGCCACCCGCTTGCCGAGCCAGCCGACATCCATCTTGAGCGCCACCAGCAGGGAGCCGAGCTCGTCGTGGATCTCGCGGGCGATGCGGGTGCGCTCGCCCTCGCGCACGGTCTCCAGGTGGGCCGAGAGTTCGCGCAGCTCGGCGAGCGCGCCACTCAGCTGGCGGGTGCGCTCATCGACGCGGGCCTCCAGCGTCTCGCGGGTGCGCTCGAGCTGCAGGTTCATTCGGCGCAGCAGGGCCTCGGCTTCCTTGCGCCGCGAGATGTCGACGAAGGTTGCGACCGCGCCGATCGTCACCGGCCCCTCGGGGGTCTGCTCGACGATGGGGTGGGACGAGTACTCGGCCGCGAAACAGCTGCCGTCCTGGCGCCACAGCACCTCGTCGTCGATGCGGCAAGGCAGGCCCTGGCGGAAGGCCGCGAAGATCGGGCATTCGCTCTCCGGGTAGTGGCGGCCGTCGGGGTGGGAGTGGTGGATGAGGTCGTGCATGTTGCGCTGCAAGGCCTCCTGCGGCGTGTAGCGCAGCATCTCGGCGGCGGCCCGGTTGATGAAGACGCAGCGGCCGTCCATGTCGACGCCGAACATGCCCTCGCCGGTGGATTCGAGCAAGAGCGCGAGCCGGTCGTGCCAGCGGTCGTCGCCGGGCAGCGGCTCGGTGCCCGGCTCAGCGCCGTCCTCGGTGCCCGAGACACGACCGAGACCGGCGGGGACGGGGTTGTCTTGGGGAGGCGTGGCAGCAGGATTCATCACGGCGGAGGCAGCAAACCCTGAACAGGGCAAGCGCCGTGCCCGCACCGAGGGCCGGGCCCCACAGCGGCCGGCCTGCCGACCGCCTCATGCTGGGGCATCGCGCCCCAGCCCAGGGCGTTTGCGCCGGGTCGGGGTCTGCGCCCTCTGCCGGTGCGCCTTTTGTCCAAGCCCGCGCCGGGCCGCGCCCGCCAGCGCCCCGGCCCCAGGCCCTAAGCGGCCGCCAAGCCCTCGGCGCAGCGCTGCCTCAGGTAGGCCAGCGCCTCCTCGACCTGGTCGATCAGGATCAGGCACAGGTCGCCGGGTTCGAGCCGTGCGAGGGCGGCGTCGATCGCCACGAACTCGCCGCGGATCTCGTCGATGCGGGCGGTGCGGGTCGCGCCCGCCAGCCCCTGGCGCAGCAAGGCCAGCACCTCGCCGTCGGCACGGCCGCGCTGGGCGGCGTCCTGGTAAAGGATGACCTCATCGAAGGCGGCCCCCAGCACGGCGGTCTGCTCGCGCAGGTCCTGGTCGCGCCGGTCGCCGGCGCCGCTGATCACGACCGAACGGCGCCGTGCCGGCAGTGCCTCGACCGCCTGCACCAGCGCGCGCATCGCATCGGGGTTGTGGCCGTAGTCGGCGATCACGGTGGCGCCGCCGAACTCCATCAGGTTGAAGCGGCCGGGCGCGTTGCCGGTGTCGGCCACGAAGCTCGCCAGACCGCTGCGCACCGCATCCCAGTCCAGGCCGGTGGCCCAGGCCGCGGCCACCGCCGCCATCACGTTCTCCACCTGGAAGCCGATGGCGCCGCCGCGGGTGATGGGCACCGCGGCGAGCGGCAGCCGCTCGCGCCAGGCGCCCTCGGCGGCGACGATCGCGGCCTCGCCATCGGGGCGGCGCTCCACGCACACCGTGCGCCCACCCTGGGCGCGGTGGGTGCTCATCACCGGGTGGTTGCGGTCGATCCCGAAATAGATGACCTTGCCGGGGCAGACGGCGGCCATCTCGGCCACCACCGGGTCGACGGCGTTGAGCACCGCGTAGCCGCTGGACGCCACGTTGTGCACGATCACCCGCTTGAGGATGGCGATGTCCTCCACGGTGGTGATGTAGTTGAGACCGAGGTGGTCGCCCGCCCCGACATTGGTGACCACCGCCACCGAGCAGCGGTCGAAGCCCAGGCCCTCGCGCAGCAGGCCGCCGCGCGCGGTCTCGAAGACCGCCGCCTGGACGTCCGGGTGCATCAGCACGTTGCGGGCGCTCTTGGGCCCGCTGCAGTCGCCGCTGTCGATCTGGCGGCCACCCACGTAAACGCCGTCGGTGTTGGTCATGCCGACCTCCAGACCGCTGGTCGCCAGCAGGTGGGCGATCAGGCGGGTGACGGTGGTCTTGCCGTTGGTGCCGGTCACGGCGATCAGCGGGATGCGGCCGTCGTCGCCGGCGGGATAGAGGTCGGCGACGATGGCCTCGCCGACATGGCGGCCCTTGCCGTAGGAGGGCGTGAGGTGCATGCGCAGCCCGGGTGCGGCATTGACCTCGACCACGCCGCCGGCCTGGCGCTCCAGCGGCTGGAGCACGGTCTCGCACACCAGGTCGACGCCGCAGACATGCAGCCCGACCATGCGCGCGGCCGCCACAGCCCGCGCGGCCACCTCGGCATGCACATCGTCGGTCACGTCGGTGGCGGTGCCGCCGGTCGAGAGGTTGGCGTTGTTGCGCAGCACCACGCGCTGGCCCTTGCCGGGCACCGCCTCGGGCGCCAGGCCCTGGAGTTCCAGCCGGGCCAGCGCGATCTCGTCGATGCGGATGCGGGTCAGCGGTGTGGCATGGCCATCGCCGCGGCGCGGGTCGGCATTGACCGCCTCCACCAGCTGCGCCACGCTGTGCACGCCGTCGCCGATCACATGCGGCGGGTCGCGGCGGGCCGCGGCCACCAGCCGGTCACCGACCACCAGCAAGCGGAAGTCGTGGCCGGGCAGGAATTTCTCGACCATCACGGTGCCGATCTCGGCCGCCGCGCGGTAGGCGACCTCAAGATGCTCCCGGCCCGTGATGTTGACGGTGACGCCCTTGCCCTGGTTGCCGTCCTGCGGCTTGAGCACCACCGGCAGGCCGATGTCCTGGGCGACCGCCCAGGCGTCATCAACCGACTCGACCGGCCGGCCGATCGGCACCGGCACGCCAGCCGCCTGCAGCAGGGTCTTGCTCAGGTCCTTGTCCTGGGCGATGGACTCGCTCACCGCACTGGTGGCATCGACCTCGGCGGCCCAGATGCGGCGTTGCTTCACGCCCCAGCCGAACTGCACCAGGCTGCCGTCGGTGAGCCGCCGGTAGGGGATGCCGCGCGCCACCGCGGCGTCGACGATGGAGCCGGTGCTGGGGCCCAGCCGCACGTCCTCGTCGGTCTCGCGCAGCTTGGCGACCGCGGCGTCGACGTCGAAGGCGCCGCCCGTCTGCGCCGCCTCCAGCAGCTCGCGGGCGAGCTCGAAGGCCAGGCGCCCGACCGACTCCTCGGTGTACTCGACCACCACCTGGAACACGCCCGCGTCCACCGTGGACGCGGTGCGGCTGAAGCTGACCCGGCAGCCGGCCGCCGTCTGCAGCGCCAGCGCCGCCAGCTCCAGCACATGCGCCAGCGAGGCGGGCCGGGCGGCGCCGCCGGGCCACTGCTCACCGATGGCCGGAAAGAGCGCTCGGACCCGGGCTTCGAATTCGGGCGGCACGGCCGGCCCGCACTCGCCGGGCTCGCAGCGCACCAGCGCCTGGATGGCCGTGTGGCGGCTCCACAGATTGGGTCCGCGCAGTGCGCGCAGGCGGAAGACTTCCATCGAGGTCTCTCTCGTCAAGGGGCGGGAAGGGATCGGGGGGGATCGCAGCCAGCGCCGGGTTGAATCGGTGCGGGCCGGCTCAGCGGCTGCGGGCGGGTTCGGCGTCGGGCTCGAAGGTCTCGAGGCCGGCGGCGATCAGGTCGGGCGGCAGGTCCATGGCCCAGGCCACGGCCACGGCCGCCAGCAGCGGCTCGAAGGCGGTCGTGCCAGCCCGCGCGGCCAGCGGGGCGATGCCGGCCAGCCAGGTCAGGTCGGTGCCGCGGGCCAGCACCAGCCGGCCCTCGCGCACGAACACCGCACGGCGCCCGGCCTCGAGCTGCGCAGCGAGGGCCGGCAAGGTGCCGTCCTGCGCGTAGAGGATCACCTCGCCATCGCACAGCTCGGCCAGGGCCGCCACGCGCCCATCGGCCGCGTGCAGCACCGCGCAGCCATCGCCGAGCACCACGTCGATCTGGGTGCGCATGATGCGGAACAACGGGTCGTCGCTGCCGATGTCGTGCTCGGAGACGTCCTCGTGGCTGCCGAGGTCGGTGACCACGCCGACGCTGCAGCGGTCGTAGGCCAGGCCCTCGCGCAGGATGGTCCCGGCGCTGTGCTCGAACACCGCCGCCTCAACGGCGCGGTTCATCAGCAGGCGCCGGCCGGCCTCCCAGAGGGTGGCGTCTGAGCGCTCGACGCGGCGGCGGTCCAGGTAGAGGCCGTCACGGCAGGCCAGGCCGACATGGCGGCCGCCCAGGCGCAGCAGCCAGGCCGACAGGCGCGCCGCCAGCGTCGTGCCCTGCGAGCCGGTGATGCCAACGATGGGGATGCGGCCGGCCGGCAAGGCCTCCTGCCCCTGGGGCGGCTCGGGGAACAGGTGATCGACGATGGCGCGGCCGACCGGCCGCGGATGGCCGGTGGCAGGCTTCAGGTGCATCAGCAGGCCGGGGCCGGCATTGACCTCCACCACCGCGCCGCCCTGGGCCTGCAGCGGGCGGCCGATGTCCTCGGCCACCACGTCGACGCCGGCCACGTCCAGCCCCACCGTGCGGGCGGCCAGCGAGACCGCATGCGCGACCTCGGGGTGGACCTCGTCGGTGCAGTCGATCGCGACGTTGCCGTTGCGCTGGATCAGCACCCGCCGCCCGGCGCCGGGCACCGAGTCGGGCGTGAGACCCTGGCGCTGCAGGTCAAGGAGGATCACCTCGTCCTCGCGCGGATCGAGGCGGTTGAGCGGGTGGCTCTCGGTGGTCCCGCGCCGCGGATCGGTGTTGAGCTGGGCGTCGATCAGCGATATCACGCTGGAAGCGCCATCGCCCACGACCCAGGCGGTCTCGCCGCGCGCCGCCGCGGCCAGCTTGCCGCCCACGACCAGCAGGCGGTGCTCGTGGCCGGGCACGAAGCGCTCGACCAGCACCTCGCTGCCATGGCGATCGGCCACGGCCCAGGCGGCCTCGATCTCCTCGCGGGTGCTGAGGTCCAAGGTGACGCCGCGGCCATGGTTGCCGTTGCTGGGCTTGACAACCACCGGCAGGCCGAGGTCTTGCGCCGCTTCCCAGGCCTCGGCGGGGCTGACCGCCGCGCGGCCTTCGGGCACCGGCACACCGACGGCGGCGAGCAGGCTCTTGGTCAGGTCCTTGTCGCGGGCGATGCCTTCGCCAATGGCGCTGGTGCGGTCGGTCTCGGCGGTCCAGATGCGGCGCTGGCGCGCGCCGAAACCCAGCTGCACCAGGTTGCCGTCGTTGAGCCGCAGGTGCGGGATGCGGCGGTCGGTGGCAGCCGCGACGATGGCCGCGGTGCTGGGCCCGAGGTAGCAGTCATCGAGTTGTTCGCGCACAGCGGACACCGCGGCGGCCACGTCAAAGAGCTCGTCGTTGATGGCCGCCATCAGCAGCCGCAGGCCCTGGGCCAGCGCGGCGCGGGCCACGCTTTCGTCGCGGGCGCGAAAGACCATGCGGTAGACGCCGCGGCGTGGCGTGCTGCGGGTCTGGCCGAAGCCGGTGGGCATGCCCGCCAGGTTGAGCAGCTCGATCACCACATGCTCGAGCACATGGCCCATCCAGGTGCCCGCCTGCAAGCGCTGCAGGAACCCGCCACGCTCCCCAACGCCGCAGTGGTGCTCCTCCAATGCTGGCAGCAGCGCGCACAAGCGCTCGTTGAAACCGGGCAGGCGGTGGGTGGGATGGTCCTCCAGCTCGCCGAGGTCGAGCAGGGTTTCCAGCACGGGACGGTAGGTCCAGACGTTGGGGCCGCGCAAGTAGGTGATGCGCAGCAGCTGGATGTCGTCCTTCTTCATCTTCATCGTGGGCGGGCTGCGTCCGGTGGTGGGCAGCGACAGTGACGGTGGGTGGAATGATTGTGCGCCCGCGGCGGGGCCGGAGGGCCGGGCTGGGCGAGAATCCGGGGCCCTGCCGGGAACCTGTGAATCCGAGGACGGCAGGCCCCGAAGCCGCCCCCGGACCATGCCGACACCGCCCCCTGGAAACACCGCCTCCGGCCTGCACCTGTTGCCGGCAGACCCGTCGAAGGACCTGTCCGAACGCCTGCAGCAGGCACTGGCGAGCCATGAAAACGCACTGGCGGTGCTGGCGGTTGACCTGGATACCGCCCTGCGCTTCGGCGACGAGCGGGTGGTCCTCACCGAACAGCGCCTGATCGCGCTGGTTACGGGCGAGCCCCTGCAGGAATGGCCGCTCGCCGAAGGCCTGGCCCTGCGCCTCACCGACCATGCGGGCGTGGGTGCGCTCGAACTGCACGACGGCCGGCAGCGGCTGGCACGCTGGCGCTTCACGCTGGGCGTCCATCCCCAGGCGCTGCAACTGGCCACGCAGTTCGAGCGCCAGCTCGAGCGGCTGCGCACCGGGCAGTCCCCGGAAGAGGACGAGGTCGACGCCGAGACCGACTTCGGCGTCGAGAGCGCAAGCCCGCCCTCGACCTGGGTGCTGCTGCGGCTGTGGCGCTTCGCCGTGCCCTACCAGGGCCAGCTCGCGCTGGGCTTCCTGCTGACCCTGGCGGCCACCGCCGCCACCCTGGTGCCGCCCTACCTCACCATCCCGCTGATGGACGAGGTGCTGATCCCCTTCCAGAGCGGGCAGCGCATCGACCCGCTCTATGTGCTGACCCTGCTGGGCGGCCTGCTGGGCTCGGCGCTGCTGGCCTGGGGCCTGGGCTGGTGGCGCACCTGGCTGCTGGCGCTGGTGTCCGAGCGCATCGCCGCCGACCTGCGCACCGCCTCCTTCGAGCACCTGCTGGCGCTGAGCCTCGATTACTTTGGCGGCAAGCGCACCGGCGACCTGATGGCGCGCATCGGCTCCGAGACCGACCGCATCTCGGTCTTCCTGTCGTTGCACGCGCTGGACTTCGCGACCGACGTGCTGATGATCGGCATGACGGCGCTGATCCTGTTCTCGGTCAATCCCTGGCTGGCGTTGGTCACACTGCTGCCCCTGCCCTTCATCGCCTGGATGATCCACACCGTGCGCGACCGGCTGCGCACCGGCTTCGAGAAGATCGACCGCGTCTGGGGCGACGTCACCAACGTGCTGGCCGACACCATCCCCGGCATCCGCGTGGTCAAGGCCTTTGCGCAGGAGGCGCGCGAGACGCAGCGCTTTCGCGAGGCCAACCGCCAGAACCTGGCGGTCAACGACCGGCTCAACAAGACCTGGAGCCTGTTCTCGCCGACGGTCTCGCTGCTCACCGACATCGGCCTGCTGGTGGTCTGGGCCTTCGGCATCTGGCTGGTGAGCCAGAGCCAGATCACGGTGGGCGTGCTGACCGCCTTCATCGCCTACATCGGCCGCTTCTACACGCGGCTCGACTCGATGAGCCGCATCGTCAGCGTGACGCAAAAGGCCGCGGCCGGCGCCAAGCGCATCTTCGACATCCTGGACCATGTCTCCAACGTGCCCGAGCCGGCCGAGCCCGTGGAACTGCCGCGGCCGCAGGG
>CAISYQ010000098.1 GCA_903889735.1 uncultured Methylibium sp. | reverse complement strand
GTGCGGCATGCGCGGCCGCTGGCCATCGGCCTGAACTGCGCGCTGGGCGCGACCCTGATGCGGCCCTATATCGAGGAGCTGTCGCGGGTGGCCGGCGACACCTTCATCAGCTGCTACCCGAACGCCGGCCTGCCCAACCCGATGAGTGACACCGGCTTCGACGAAACCCCCGAGATCACCGGCAGCCTGGTGGAGGACTTCGCCCGCGCCGGTTTCCTGAACATCGCGGGCGGCTGCTGCGGCACCACGCCAGACCACATTGCCGAGATCGCGCAGCGCGTGGGCCGCTACCGTCCGCGCTGCCGGCGGACGTCGCTGCTGCCCGATCTGCAGGCGGCCTGAACCGCGGCACCCGCGCCTGGCGTGGCGCGGCACGGGCGCCGCACGACGCCAGGCGCGGGTCAGCCGAACCGGATCAGCGCCTCCACATCGATCCGCACCTTCAGTGACTCCCCCGAGACGCCCCCGGTCACGCCGTGGGCGGGCAGGCCGGTGTTTCGCAGGATCGGCTCGCCGAGCGGCAGGCCTTGCGCGTTGGCCAGGGCCACCACCCGAGGCGCGCGGACATGGGGTCCACGCCGCAGCACGATGGCGACCTCCCCGCTGGCGAGCCGAACCAGGCAGCCGGGCGGGTAGATGCCGATGGCCTGGATGATGGCCGCGCCGGCCTCGTCGGGCTGCCGGTTCTCGTCAAGGTAGATGGCCTTGGTGTCGGCCCCGACCGGGGCGCCCGCGGGCAGCGCCGCACGCGTCTTTCGCCGGCTCAGGCGCGCGGTGAAGACATCGGCCCGCTGGATCAGGCGGGCCAGTTGGCCGGCGGGGGGCAGGTCGGCCAGGGGGCCCGGCGGCATGCCGTGGTGCTGCGCCACCGCCGCGAGCCACAGGGCGTCCTCGATCCCGGCGCGGCGCAGCAGGTCTGCCCCCCGAGGGCCGTGGTCCTGGATCGCAGCATGCTGTTCGGGCGTGGGCGGGGTTTCCTGCGCAGCCAGTTGGTCCTGCAGCTGCGTCATGCCGATGTTCATCGTCAGGGCCGCGCCGCGCAGCGAGGCCAGCCACTCCGCCGGCCAGGCCCCGACCTGTCGGCCCGCCAGCTCGCACACCACCGCCACCAGCATGGCGTGGGTGACGCTGTACTCGCGCACCTCCTGCATGGCGCCATGCACCAGCAGCAACAGGGCCATGTCGGGGTCGGCGTCGGTCAGTGCGAGCAGGTGCTGGGCCTCCGCCTGGAGCTGGGTGTGGAAGCCGGCCTGGGCCGGGTCGCGCAGCAGCGAGGCCAGCCGCAGTTGCAGCCTGGACCAGGCTTCGACCGGGTTCTCCAGGCGCTTCATCTCGGCACTCTCGAAGCCGAAGCGGTCGGGACGCGCTTGCGCGATCCGGCCGATCAGCGCATTGCCGCGCACCATCGCGTCCAGCTTGTGGTTGATGGCCCGGTTCAGGGCCTCGCGGTCCTGCTCCAACACGAAGACCCCGCGAGCCAGCAGCAGGGCCAATTGCGCCTCCGTCGCGATCAAGGTTCCGCGCGGCATCAGCAGCTGGCCCGCCTGGTCGTGCAGCGCGAAGGGTGTCGCGTCGCCCACGCGCAGCAGATCGTTCGGAAGCGGGAAATAGGACATGGGGTCAGGACCAGGCTTCAGGACAGTGAATCAGGACATGGAATCAGGGCGGGAGGGTCTGGGGCGCTGGGGCTGCCGTGGCTGGGCGGTGCCTTGCGGTCGGCAGGCGCCAAGGATGCCATGGCGCCCGAGCCATTTTGAGGCCGGCGGGCCTGCGGGCTGGAGAACAAGCGCCGGGTCACGGGCGGGTTTCCCGGGCCTTGGGTGTCCGCTTGCCACCGCTCTGCGGTCACCGGCCCCACCGGCCCGCGGCACCGGGCTGCATCAGGGGCCACCGTACAATTCGGGGGTTCCGAGGAGCGCTGCGACAGCCCAGGCTGCCAGGCTCGGAACCGGCCGCAGCGCCCCCGGCAGCTGCAGCGTTCAACGGCGCTCACCCGGCCCCCGGCCGCGGTGAGTCCGCGGCCCTCATGAGATCGAGCTGCCGCGATGACCACGCCCGCCATCCCCCTGCCCCCGATGAAACTCTCCGGCCTGGAGCCGGTGGAGATCGGCGCGGCCTCGCTGTTCGTCAACATCGGTGAGCGCACCAACGTCACCGGCTCCAAGGCTTTCGCGCGGATGATCCTCGGCGGCCAGTTCGAGGAGGCCCTGGCCGTGGCCCGCCAGCAGGTCGAGAACGGCGCGCAGGTCATCGACATCAACATGGACGAGGCCATGCTCGACAGCCAGGCCGCCATGGTGCGCTTCCTGAACCTGATCGCGGGCGAGCCCGAGATCGCGCGCGTCCCCATCATGATCGACAGCTCCAAGTGGGCAGTGATCGAGGCGGGCCTGAAGTGCATCCAGGGCAAGGGCATCGTCAACTCCATCTCGATGAAAGAGGGTGAGGCCGAGTTCATCCGCCAGGCCCGGCTCGTGCGCCGCTACGGCGCCGCCGCGGTGGTGATGGCCTTCGACGAGAAGGGCCAGGCCGACACCTTCGCCCGCAAGACCGAGATCTGCGAGCGCGCCTACCGCATCCTGGTGGACGAGGTCGGTTTCCCGCCCGAGGACATCATCTTCGACCCCAACATCTTCGCCATCGCCACC
>CAISYQ010000097.1 GCA_903889735.1 uncultured Methylibium sp. | reverse complement strand
GCCGACCCATGGCGCGGCCGTCGTCGCGGCGGTGCTGACCACCCCCGTCCTGCGCACGATGTGGGAGGAGGAGCTCGCCGGGATGCGTCAGCGCATCAAGGCCATGCGCGTTGCACTGGTGGCCCGACTGAAGACCGCCGGTGTGCCGGGCGACCTGGGCTACATCACCACCCAGCAGGGCATGTTCAGCTATTCGGGCCTGAACGCCACCCAGATGCAGCGCCTGCGCAGCGAGTTCGGTGTCTACGGGGTCGATTCCGGCCGCATCTGCGTGGCCGCGCTCAACGAACACAACCTCGACGCCGTGGCCCAGGCGATTGCCGCGGTGGTCTGAGCTCTCACGGGCCTCGCCCGCACCGACCTGATCCGCCGGCCCGGGCTCATCTCCAATGGCAGCACGGGCGTCTCTGGCGGCAAGCGGGGAAAAACGGGCAAGATAAGGTCCCAGGGGCCACAGGGTGTCCCTACAATGCGGCAGTGCAGCATGACAGGCTCGAGGGCCATCCCGATGGCGCCGGGCCTGCCGGACACCGACCGTCCGCCGGGCGGGCAGGCTCATGGAATCGAGGATCACATGCTCTATCAACTCTATGAAACCCAGCGGGCTCTGCTGAGCCCCTTCGCGGAGTTCGCCACCGCCTCGGCCAAGCTGTACAGCCACCCGCTGTCGCCCTTCTCCCAGGCGCCGGGCGCCCAGCGCGTCTCGGCCGGTTTCGGGCTGATGAACCGCCTGACCAAGGAGTACGAGAAACCCGCATTCGGCATCACCAGCATCGAGGTCGGTGGTGTCGAGGTGGTGGTCCAGCAGCAGACGGCGGTCGAGAAGCCCTTCTGCAAGCTGCTGCGCTTCAAGCGCTTCACCGACGACGCCAAGCTGCTCACGGTGATGCGAGACCAGCCGAGCGTGCTGGTGGTCGCGCCCCTCTCAGGCCACCACTCGACGCTGCTGCGCGACACGGTGCGCGTGCTACTGCAGGATCACAAGGTCTATATCACCGACTGGATTGACGCCCGCATGGTGCCGGCCGATGTCGGCGCCTTCCACCTCGATGACTATGTCCATTACGTGCAGGAGTTCATCCGCCACGTCGGCCCCGAGGTCAATGTGATCTCGGTCTGCCAGCCGACCGTGCCGGTGCTGGCCGCGGTCTCGCTGATGGCCAGCGCCGGGGAGCAGACCCCGCGCACGATGACGATGATGGGCGGTCCGATCGATGCCCGCAAGTCGCCGACCTCGGTCAACAACCTCGCCACGAACAAGGGCATCGAGTGGTTCGAGAACAACGTGATCTACCGCGTGCCCTCGAACTACCCCGGCGCCGGCCGAGCGGTCTACCCGGGCTTCCTGCAGCACACCGGCTTCGTGGCGATGAACCCCGACCGCCACATGAGCTCGCACTACGACTACTTCGCCGACCTGATCCGCGGCGATGACGACAGCGCCGAGTCGCACCGCCAGTTCTACGACGAGTACAACGCGGTGCTGGACATGCCCGCGGAGTACTACCTCGAGACCATCCGCACGGTGTTCCAGGAGTTCGCCCTGGTCAACGAAAACTGGCATGTCGGTGGCCAGCTCGTGCGGCCCCAAGACATCCAGACCACGGCACTGCTGACGGTCGAGGGCGAGCTCGACGACATCTCGGGCGCGGGCCAGACCGCCGCCGCGCTGGACCTCTGCACCGGCATCCCGAAGACGCGCAAGCGCCACTACGACGTCATGGGCGCGGGCCACTACGGCATCTTCTCGGGCCGCCGCTGGCGCGAGATGGCCTACCCGGAAATCCGCCAGTTCATCAAGAAGTACAACAGGTGATCCGGCGGTAGAAGGGTGGTGAGCGGGTCATGAGCCCGGGGGCGCAGGCGGGGTCGACCCGCCTCGAAGCCATCGACGCCGCGCTGCCGCAGACGCAGTGCACCCGCTGCGGATTCCCCGACTGCCGCGCCTATGCCGAAGCCATCGATGCCGGCTTGGCGGGCATCGACCGCTGCCCCCCGGGTGGCGCGGAAGGCGTGGCGCGCCTGGCCGCTCTCACCGGCCAGCCAGCAGGACCGCTGGCCCCCGCCCATGGCACGGAAGGTCCTCGGCGCCTCGCGGTGATCGTGGAGGCGGCTTGCATCGGTTGCACACGCTGCATCGAGGCCTGCCCGGTGGACTGCATCGTCGGCGCGGCCCGGCAGATGCACACGGTGATCGAGTCCCTGTGCACCGGCTGCGAGCTCTGCCTGCCCGCCTGCCCCGTGGACTGCATCCTCCTGGAGGACGCCACCCCAGGCCTGAGCGGCTGGGCGGCCTGGTCGCCCGTGCAGGCAGCGCAGGCGCAATCTCGCTACCGGGCCCGGCAGCACAGGCGCGAGCGCGATCACCGGGAGCAGAACGCCCGCTTGGAGGCGGCCGGCGCAAGCGGGGCGCGGCCGCAGGCACCAATGGCCAGTGGCCAGCCGGTCACCGCAGCCGCCGAGGCGCAGCAGGCCGCCATCCAGGCCGCTGTGGCGCGGGCGCGCGCGCTGCGCGGCCGCTGACCGGACCCCTGCGGTGCCGCGGCCGGCTGCCAGAATCGCCCCGCATGAAATCCGCGCAGATCGAAACCTTCTTTGCCACGCTGGCGGCCGCCAACCCCCACCCCGTCACGGAGCTGGCCTACAGCTCGGTGTTCGAGCTGCTGGTTGCCGTGCTGCTGTCGGCCCAGGCCACCGACGTGAGCGTGAACAAGGCCACCCGCCGCCTCTTCGTGCTGGCGCCCACGCCCGCCAAGATGCTCGCTCTCGGGCTCGAGGGCGTGACGGCGGAGATCCGCACCATCGGCCTCTTTCGCAGCAAGGCACGCCACCTGATGGAGACCTGCCACCTGCTGGTGGAACGCCACGGCAGCGTGGTGCCGCGCACCCGCGAGGCGCTCGAGGCCCTGCCCGGCGTGGGCCGCAAGACCGCCAATGTCATTCTCAACTGCGCCTTTGGCGAGCCGACGATGGCGGTGGACACGCACATCTTCCGGGTCGCCAACCGCACCGGGCTGGCGCATGGCAAGACCCCGCTGGCGGTCGAGCACCAGCTGCTGGAGCGCATCCCGGCGGCCTACCGGATCCATGCCCACCACTGGCTGATCCTGCACGGCCGCTATGTCTGCCGGGCCCGTCAGCCCCGCTGCAGCGACTGTGCGGTGGCGGGGGTGTGCGGCTGGAAGGACAAGCCGGCCCGAGGCTGAAGACCGCCCTGAAGGAGACCCTGGACGGCCTGTCCTTCAGGGTCGCGCAGTGGCCCGGTCGCGACGCGCCGCGTCGAGGGCCTCGCAGACGGCCTGCGCGCCCTGGTCGATGCGCGGGCCGGCGCGGGTCAGCAGGTCGGCGTGGATCCGGAAGAAGGCGCCGTGGCGGCTCGCGCTCAGCCGCCGGGCGGCAGCCCAGGTGGCGAATTCGGCCGCGCGGGGATCGCTGGTCCAGGGCGCCTGGGGCCGCTCGTCTGCGGTCATCACCACCTCCGGATCGGCCGCCAGCACCGCCTCGGTGGACACTGGCGGCACCAGGGGCGCGAGCGCGGCGAACACGTTGTGCCCGCCGCACAGGGCGAGCACATCACTGATCAGGTGCCGCCCATTGAGCGTGAGCAGGGGCTGCGACCAGACTTGGTAGAAAACCCGCAGTGGCGCGTCATCGGCATGGCGAGCGCGAAGGACCTCCAGCGCAGCGCCCAGGCGACCCGCCTCGCGCTGACCCTGGGCCTCACGCCCGAGCAGCCGGCCGACCCGCTCCAGCGAGGCCGGCACCTCCGCCAGGCGCTGGGCCTCCAGCCGCACCACGCGCAGGCCGGCGGCCTCCAGCGCGCGCAGCTCGCGGTCGGGGTTGCCGCTGAGCCAGGCCAGCACCAGATCGGGCTGGAGGAGCAGCAGGCGCTCAGCATCGAAGCGCGCATGGTCACCGATGCGCGGCAGCGCCCGGGCCTCGGCCGGGTGGTCGCTGGCCCCGACGGTGGCCACCATCTGCGCGCCGCCGCCCACCGCATAGACCAGCTCGGTCAGGTGCGGTGCCAGCGTGACGACCCGCTGCGCCGGACCGGGGAGACGGTGCAGGCGACCGGCGTCGTCGGTGAAGACGATCTCGGCAGCGCCCACCGATGCGCAAGAAGCGATAGCGACCAGGCCCAGGACCGTCATCAGGCGGGCACACCGGAGCCCTGAGGCGAGAAGGCGGAACCACCGACTTGCAGGCGATACGCCGGTCGGCATCGACAGCCTCTGCCGCGCCCACGGCTTCCTCCGAGCACCGATCCGCTGAGCCTCCTTCATCCGCCCGCCCCGCCACCCTCGCCCGCCACGGTCGCCAGGGCGTGCGCCGGGCCCACCCAGAAACGCTGCTCACCGCAGACCGCCACCCGGTCGATCGCCACGCCGAAGGCGGCCGACAGCCGCGCCGGCGTCATCACCTCCTCGCGGGGACCCGCCCAGGCGCCGCCCCTGCCGTCGAACAGCACCGCGTGGGTGGCCAGCTGCCAGGCGAGCTGCACATCGTGCAGGCTGGCGCAGACCGCGCCGCCGCGTTCGGCATGGGCCTGCAGCACCGCCAGCAACTGCTGCTGGTGCGCGAGATCGAGGTGGGCGGTGGGCTCGTCGAGCAGCAGCAGCGGGGCGTCCTGCCAGAGGGCGGCGGCCAGCGCGACACGCTGGCGCTCGCCGCCCGAGAGCTGGCGCACATCGGCAGCGGCGAGCGCGGTGAGGTCGAGCGATTGCAGCAGCGCGTCGAATCCATCGGCTGCAGGGCCTGCATCCCGGCGGCTGTGCGCTCGCTTGTTCGCTGGTTGGTCCGCTCCGCTGCAGGGATGGCCGCCGGGTCCGCGGTCTGCACCCGCCCCGCCCGACGGGGCACGGGCCGAGGCGTCAGCGGTCCAGCCGCGCCGCGTGGCCCGCACGGTCTCGTCCACGCGGGCGGGGAAAGGATCGCTCCAGAACTGCGGACACCAGGCCCGCCAGCGCGCCAGCCGCTCGGGCGCCCAGGCGGACAGCGGTAGCTGCTGCAGCGACAGCCCCCCCTGGAGCACCGGCAACAGGCCCGCGAGCGTCGCGATCAGGGTCGACTTGCCCGAGCCGTTGGGCCCCAGCACGACCCAGCGTTCCCCCGCTTGCAGCGTGAAATCCAGACCCGTCGCCAGGCGGCGCGCCGACGCCCGGCCCCCGGCGTGCAGCGACAGACCGGCGACCTGCAGGGCCAGCGTCTCGGATTCGGGCCGCGCCAAGCTCATCGCCCGCTCCCGGTCGCGCCGCCGCTGGCGCCGCCCGAGCGGCGGCCCTGGCCGCGACCGATCCCCCCACCACCGCCGCCGACACCGCCCCCCGCGCCGCTCACCAGCAGGGCCAGGAACACCGGCACGCCGACCGCCGCCGAGATCACGCCCACCGGCAACTGCAGCGGTGCCGCCACCGTGCGCGCCACCGCATCGGCCAGCACGATGAAGGCCCCGCCGCTCAGTGCGCTGCCCAGCAGCAGGGGTTTGACGGCGCGCACCCCCATCAGGCGCAGCGCCTGAGGCAGCACCAGGCCGACGAAGCCGATCGCACCGGCCGTGGCCACGGCCGCACCGGTGGCCAGCGCCGCTGCCGCCAGGGCACGGCGCTTGCAGCGGGCCACTGGCACGCCCAGGCTGGCGGCCCAGGCATCGCCATGGGCCAGCAGGGCGAGGTCGTCCGCATGGCCCCAGGCCAGGGCGAGCGCCAGGGGCAGCGCCACCCAGACGGGCCACCACAGCAGCGCGCCGTTGAGGTCGCCCAGGAGCCAAAAGATGAGGCCGCGCAGCGGTGCGTCGGGCGCCAGCACAAGCAGCAGGGACACCGCCGCCGAGCACCCGGCGCCGATCATCACGCCGATCAACAGCAGCGTGCTGCGTGCCTCCCCGGGCGGCTGCAGCGTGCCCGTGCGGCCCAGGATTCGCCAGGCCAGCGCGAACAGCAGGGCCACCGCGGCGGCAGCCCCGGCGGCGGCACCCAGCATCACCGCCAGCGCCGCCACGGCGGCCGGCGCATACAGCATGGCCAGCATCGCGCCAACCGAGGCCCCGCCCGAGAGTCCCAGCACATAGGGATCGGCCAGCGGGTTGCGCGTGAGCAGTTGCATCAGCGCACCGGCCAGCGCCAACGCCGCTCCGGCCCCGAACCCCGCCAACACCCGCGGTGCCCGCACCTGCCACACGATGTCGGCGCTGCCGTAGCCAAAGCCCGAAGAGCCGACGGCGAGCGACAGCGCCGCGGCCGCGATGGCGAGCAGCAAGAGGCCCCAGGTGAAGCGGGGATGGCGGGGTGGTGGGAGGGCGTTCATGTTGGGGGATCGGACCGGAGGCACCGCTCACCGGCATCCATGCACCCCCGTCCGGTGTTCATTGTCGAGCGCCGGGTGTCACGGCCAGTACAGCCGGATCGCGGTCGTGAACATGCGCCCGGGCTCGGGGTAGATGGCCCCGGTCTCGCCGCCCGCTGAACAGCCAAAGGCCTGGGTGTAATAGGTGCGGTCGGTGAGGTTGGCGATGCCAAGCGACAGCTCGGTCCGCTGCCACCGGTAGGCGTAGCGAAGGTCGGCCGTGGCGTGACCGGGGATCCTGCAGCGGTTCTCGAAGTCGGGGCTCTGGGACGACACCAGGCTCACGCCCATGCCGATCTTGTGGCTGTCCGCCGGGGACCAATCGGCCCGCATGGACAGCGTGCGGCGCGAGGTGAGCGGGATGTCGCGGCCCGCGTAAGGCCCCTCGCTGAAGCGCGAGCGGCGCAGCGCCGCGTTGAGCCTGAGCTTCAAAGCCGCCACCGGGGCATGCGCCAGCTCGAGCTCGACGCCCTCACGTTTCGTGGGGTCGTAGTTGACGTTGGCGCCGTCAAAGCCATAGAGGCTGCTGGGGCCGACCGCCTTCGGGTCGTAGCCGATCTCGTCGTGCAGGCGGCTGCGGTAGACCCGTCCTTCGGCCGAGCTCGACCCACTGCGCCAGCGAACGCCCACCTCGGCGTCCTGCGATGTTTGGGGCCGAAGCTCCAGGCCCGGCGTCGAGAAACTGAATTCATCGACATTGGCCAGGCGAAAGCTTCGCCCCAGGCG
>CAISYQ010000096.1 GCA_903889735.1 uncultured Methylibium sp. | reverse complement strand
GCCCGAGGGCTTTCGCAGCGTTCGCCTGTGGCCGATGGGCGTCGGCGGCGACAGCCCGCCCTTGGGAACGGCAAAAGATCGCGTGCTGGCCTGCGCGCCGTTCCTCGGTGCGGCGATGCTCGATCGCCTTGCGCCTGGCGACAAGTCTCATGTGCTGGTGTCGCGTGCAGAGGCGATGGATGAACTCGGAGCCAGGCCTCTCGGGCGCTTCGAGCAGACGTATGTGCTGAAGGCCGAGGCCGATCTGGAGGAAGCACCCGACGAGGTCGCAGTGCAGGAGTCGCTGCGCGGCCTGCATGCCAAGTTCTTCGTGTTTGAGAACCGGGCTACCACGCGGGTGCTGCTTGGCTCTCCTAACGCCACGAGCGCAGCGTTCGACACTAACGTCGAGTTCGCGTGCGAGCTGGAGGGGCGCACCAACCATGCCGGTATTGACGCGCTGCTTGCCCGGGAGCCCGGCACGGTGGGGCTCGTGGATCTCCTCTCGCCGTACGTGCCCGCGGACGAGCCTGTTCGTGCCGGTGCCGGTGCTGATCTGCATCTTGAGCTGACCCTGCAGCGCCTGGCGCCGCAGGTGGCAGCCGCGGGGTGGGTCGCCCGCGTGGAGGGGGAGGGCGGACAGATGGGCCTGTCGCTCGCCATGACCGACCCGCCCGCCAGTCTCCCATCAGGGGTGACGGCCGAGTGCCGCCCCATCACGCTGCAGTCGCTACGCGCACTGCCGCTCGACCTCGCCAGCTCTACCCCGCTGCGGTTCCCCTGCACATCCGATGCCGTCACGGCATTCGTCGCCGTCACACTTGCGCTGGAGGACGGTGATGCCCACGCACATACGTCGTTTGTGGTGAACGCCGAGCTGATTGGCGCCGCTGCCGACCGCAAAGACCGCGTGCTGGCCGCCCTGCTGGCCGACCCCGCCCGGTTCATTGAGTACCTGCTGCTTCTTCTGTGCCAGCCCGAGGATGGCGTGGGGGAGGGGGGCGGAACTGCGTTCTGGCGCGATGCCCAGGCGGCGCTCGCCCGTGGTGACGCCGCTCCGCCGCTGCTGGAGGTGCTGGTGCGAGCAGCAGCCCGCGCCCCCGACTCCCTCGACCACGTCGCGTCGCTGGTGGACGATCTTCGAAAGACGCCCGAGGGCCGCGCGGCATTACCTCCCGACTTCGACGAGGTGTGGGACGTCATGTGGGGTGCGTGTCAGGAGATGCGCGAGTCATGACTCTCGATACCGACCCACTCGCGCAGCTGAAGGACTTCCAGCGCGTCACGGCGCAGCACGCCTTCGCGCGCATGTACGACGACGTCGACCCGGCCACACGGTTTCTCATTGCCGACGAGGTTGGCCTTGGCAAGACCATGGTGGCCCGGGGAGTGGTGTCGCAGGTTGTCGACCACCTGCGCGCTCGGGGCACCAAGCGAATTGACGTTGTCTACATCTGTTCAAACGCGGAGATTGCGCGGCAGAACATCGCCCGTCTGCGAGGTGCGCATGGCATGAATGAGGCGCCGCTGCCCGACCGCATAACGATGCTGCCGCTACACAGCGGGCACCTGGCGGAGCAGGGCCTCAACTTCTTCTCGTTCACGCCAAGCACGTCACTCGACCTGAAGAGCAGCGAGGGCACCCAGCGCGAGCGCGCGATGCTGGTGCTGATGCTGCGTGCACTATGGGGCGGGTCCGCGGTGTCGGGTACGGCCGCCATGCGGGTGTTTCAGGGGCAGGTGAGCCGGGTCGAGTGGTTTGCGCGCACGGTGAAGGGGCTCAGCAGCGACATGAAGGGCGGCATCTCGCCCAGCCTGCTGCAGGCCTTCGGCGCGCATATTGAGGCTGCCGACGACGCGGCCGTCGTTGAGGGCCGCCCGGCGCTGCGCGAGCGG
>CAISYQ010000095.1 GCA_903889735.1 uncultured Methylibium sp. | reverse complement strand
TCGGCCGCATCGTTCTTCAGTTGGAACAGCGAATCGCTGGACCGCTCGGCGAGCTCGCCGGCTGGCGTGGCCAGCACTTGATCGGGGGTGAGGTGGCTCATGCCGCACCTCCCGCATCGGCGCGCTCTGACGTGCTCTTGCGCAGGCTGTCGGACTCGAAGGCCTCGACGTCCTCAAGGCGATAGAGAACTCGCCCCTGCAGTTTCAAAAAGACCGGACCGATTCCTTCGGACCGCCAGCGTTCCAGTGTGGCTTCGCTGACGTCCCAACGATCAGCCAGTTGGCGTTGGTTGAGGTGTTTGACACTCACGTTTTTCTCCTTTCGGGTAGTTGCGAAAACGTGAGGTCATCTTCAAATTCGGCATGTACGGGCGTCTGCCACCGCCATGTACGGGCTGATGTGCGGGCTCAGCCACAGCGCGAAAGAACAGGCCACAAGAAGCAAAAAACCGCCCGAAGGCGGCTGTGCGTGGTGAGTCCGGCTGGTGCTGGTCAGTCCAGATTGAATCCGTAGTGGCCGCTGCCATCGCCAGCGATGTAGTCCTCCCAGATCAAGTTGCCGCTGAAGATGTTCTGGATGCGCTGGCTGCGGCCAGACTTCTTTTGGGCGTACACAGCGTCCAGGATTTCATGTGCGGGAACCCAGCGGCGCCCGTTTTCGAATTGCTCGAACAGATGGCTGACCACGGCAATCTGCCTCGCGCCCTTGATCGCCCAGGGCTTGTCGGACTTGGTGGCGATGACCAGCGTGTTGGAGTACCTGTCGAAGCGAACCGGTAGAGACTTCTCCACCTTGCTGCCCGATGGGGCCAGCAGCAGCCGGTGGATCATGTCGATGTCGACGTGCGGCTTGATGGCGTAGTCGACGAGGGCAGTCACGATCGGAACGATGCAGTAGGAACGCGGCGGCACAACGATGTCGGGCAACGACTGGCCGGTGGTGAAGATAAGTCCCTGGTCAGGTAGCGACGCGGCACGGAAATGCTCGAACACCTGATCGGTAGATGACGAGAGCCCCCGGACCACCCATGCATCGACCGGCGTGTCGGCGATGCGCATCTTGCCGAGTCGCCACAGTACGCCGTCAATGGCGGGCGCCGTGATGCCGCTTCGTTGCGCCTGGGGAATGCCGAGCAGGTCCGCCAAGTAGTTCAACAGCTTCGCGTCGTTGACGGCATGAACGCCGACCAGCTCTGCCGAGACGTACTTGGTACGGAAGGTCTCGGGACAGCGGTAGCGATACCGACCCGGGTCATCGTCTTCCTCGAGGTCGACCGGAACGCGCTCATCGCCGCAGACTGCCAGATAACTGCCTGCAAAGCCGATACGTTCGGTCCAAGCCGCGAGATCACGGTCGGACAGAGCCACCCGGCGCGACAGATCCCAACCGGGCACGCCGCGCAGGCGCTGACCGTCACCATCAGCAACGGCGTGCATCGATCGATCGAAGAGATCGATCAGTTCAAGCAGCGAGCGCGTCGACAGGCTCTTCTGCGGCATCGCTGATCTCCTTCACCAACTGCCACTTGGCCAGCAAGCGGTCGCACAGCGCACGGTCCTTTTCGCGCTTGGTTTTGATGTTGCACTTGTTGTCGTCGCGCAGGATCACGACGATCGTGCGAGCACGTTCCTTGCCGA
>CAISYQ010000094.1 GCA_903889735.1 uncultured Methylibium sp. | reverse complement strand
CCCGACCTGCGGGAAGTCCTGCCGCTGGGCGTGATCGAGACCGCAGCCCGCCTGCGCCACTGGGTCTGCGAGAACGCCAAGGCCACGCGCGCCTTCCTCAAGCGCGTGGACGCCATCGCGCCGCTGGCCCTGCCGCTGCAGGCGCTCGATATCCGCGAACTGCCCCGCCCGGCCAAGGGAGCCCCAACGCCAGCGCAAAAAGGGGCTGCCCACGCCAGCAACGCACCGCTCGATCTGGCGACGCTGCTGGCGCCGGCCGTCGCGGGCCAGGACATCGGCTTGATCAGCGACGCCGGCCTGCCGGCCGTGGCCGACCCGGGCGCGCAGCTGGTCGCCGCCGCCCATGCGGCGGGGCTGACGGTGCGACCGCTGCCAGGCCCCAGCGCGCTGCTGCTGGCGCTGGCCGCCAGTGGTCTCAACGGCCAGAGCTTCGCCTTCGTCGGCTATGTGCCGCAAGAGGCAAGCGCGCAGGCCGCACGCTTGCGGGAGCTGGAGGCGCTGTCGCGCAAACTGGACCAGACCCAGCTGATGATCGAGACGCCCTACCGCAACGCCGCGCTGCTGCGCGGTCTGCTGGCCGTGCTCGCACCGCAGACGCGGGTGTCGGTGAGCTGCGGTCTGACGCTGGATGAGGGTTTCACCCGCAGCGACACGGTGGCTGGCTGGCGGGCGAGGCCCAGCGAGCTGCCGGGTGACCGGCCGGCAGTGTTCGCCTTGTTGGCCCGCTGACATCCCCTCAGACCTGGGTCAGGTCTGCCAAGGCCTGTTGCTGAAACACGCTGGGACTTGCTCGGAGCCCGTCGAGACCTGCGAAGGCCCCAAGTCCCGCGGGCGCGACAGGCAGCGCCCGCAGATCCCCGATCAGCCCTTGCTGCCGAGCAAGGAGGCGATGCGCTTCTTGGCCCTGATGTAGCGTGAGAGCCCACCGGCCGGGGCTTCTGCCGAGGCCGGAGCGACCGCCGGGGCACCTGCCGCCGTGGCAACCGGAGCGGCCGGCGCCTGCGGCTCGTAGGGCTGGGTGAAGAAGGGATCGACCGGGGCCGACGGCGCACGCCGCGGCGGCGAGGGCCGCTCCGAGGTGCGGGGCGCGGGCCGGTCATCGCGGTCTCTTCGGGACTCCCTGGCCAATTCCCGCGGCCGCTCTGGGGCTGCCTCGTTCCGGGCAGGCTCGCTGCGAGCGGAATCGTCCTGCGACCGCTCCTCACGGCGCGGGGCCGGGCGGCGCGCGCGCAGGTCTTCCAGCTCGAAGGGCTCGATCTCGATCTTCTTCTTGATCAGCTTTTCGATGTCGGCCACCAACCGCGCGTCATCGTGGGCCACCAACGTGACCGCCAAGCCCGACTGACCGGCGCGGCCGGTGCGGCCGATGCGGTGCACATAGTCCTCGGCATTGAAGGGCACGTCGAAATTGAAGACCGCCGGCAGGTCGGCGATGTCCAGGCCGCGGGCCGCCACATCGGTGGCCACCAGCAGGTCGATCTCACCGGCCTTGAAAGCCGCCAGCGCCTTGAGCCGTTCGTCCTGGGAGCGGTCACCGTGCAGGGCCGAGGTCTTGAGCCCGTCGCGCTCGAAGGAGCGCGCCAAGCGCGCTGCGCCCAGCTTGGAGTTGACGAAGACGATGCTCTGGGTGATGTCGCGCTCGCGCAGGATCTGGCGGATGGCGCTGCGCTTGTCGTTGTCCTCGACCCGGTAGAAATGCTGCTCCACCGTGGAGGCCGTGGCGTTGGAGCGCGAAGTCTCCACCAGGATCGGGTCCTGCAGGTAGCTCTGCGCCAGCCGCTTGATCTCGGGCGAGAAAGTCGCAGAGAACAGCAAGGTGATGCGTTTCTTGGGCAGGTAGCTCAGGATGCGCTGCAGATCAGGCAAAAAGCCGATGTCCAGCATGCGGTCGGCCTCATCGAGCACCACGTACTCGACCTGGTTGAGCACCGCGTTCTTGGCCTCAATGTGGTCGAGCAAACGACCCGGCGTGGCGACCAGCACCTCGACGCCTTT
>CAISYQ010000093.1 GCA_903889735.1 uncultured Methylibium sp. | reverse complement strand
TGATCCCGAAGTTCAAAGAGCAGATCGCCCGCGGCGGGCCGGTCACCGTCACCCACCCGGACGTGATCCGCTACTTCATGACCATCCCCGAGGCCGCCCGCCTCGTGCTGCAGGCCGCCGCCATCGGCGAGAGCGGCCAGGTGCTGGTGCTCGACATGGGCGAGCCGGTGAAGATCGTCGACCTGGCCCGTGACCTCATTCGCCTGGCCGGCCACGCCCCGGGCGAGATCGCCATCGAGTTCACCGGCCTGCGGCCCGGCGAAAAGCTCTTCGAGGAACTGCTGGCCGATGCCGACACTACCCTGCCCACGCGGGTAGCCGCGCTGCGGGTGGCGCGGCTGGGGGAGGGGGGCGTGTCGGTGCAGGAGCTGCTGGCGACCGCCTTGTCTGGGGACGATGGCAGCGGTGGGCCAGCAGTGCGACAGCTGCTCGGGCGTGTGGTGCCTGAGTACCTGGGGGCCACACCGGTCGCGCTGCGCTGAGGAGCCATTCGAATATCCTTGCAAATTGATCGTGATGTGATCAAATTACAAGGATGTTGAACCGAAACCTACAGCTCATCGTCGAGCGCCGTCTGACCCAATCACCCGCAGTCGCCCTGCTTGGCCCCCGCCAAGTCGGCAAGACCACCCTGGCGCAGGCGGTGGCCTCCAACTCTCCGGGTGCCATCGTCCTCGACATGGAGCGGGAGTCCGATCGGGCGGTGGTCAGTCGGCCCGAACTCTTCTTTCCGCTGCACAGGGATCGGCTCATCGTGCTTGACGAGGTGCAGCACGCGCCCCAGATCTTCTCAGCGCTGCGACCCGAGATCGACGCCGATCGCCGTCCCGGCCGGTTTCTCCTCCTGGGCTCCGCCAGCGGCGAACTGCTGCGCCAAACCGGCGAATCGCTCGCGGGGCGCGTCTCCTACCTCGAGCTGGCCCCCCTGCTGGCTGCGGAGGTGCCGGCCCAACTCGCCGACGTCCAGACGCTCTGGCTGCGTGGAGGCTTTCCATTGAGCTACCTCGCGGCCAGCGACGACGACGCCTTCCAGTGGCGGCAAGACTTCCTCGCGACCTTCCTCCAGCGCGACCTCGCGACCCTCGGTGTGCGCGTGCCGGCGGAGACGATGCGCCGCTTCTGGACCATGCTTGCGCACCTGCAAGGCCAACTCCTCAATGCATCTCAGCTGGGCCGCGCGCTGTCAGGCGCTTCGCATGCCACGGTCGGGCGGTATCTCGACACCCTCGTCGATACCCTGATGGTTCGCCGGCTCGAGCCCCACCTTGTCAACATTGGTAAGCGGTTGGTCAAGGCGCCCAAGGTCTATGTGCGCGACAGCGGGTTGTTGCACGCGCTCCTGGGCCTGGCTACCGTTCGCGACCTGCAAGGCCACCCTGTGGCGGGCAGTTCCTGGGAGGGTTTCGTGGTCGAGCAGGTCGCCGCTGCCCTGCCACCCGGCGCCCAGATGGGCTTTTACCGTACCGCCGCAGGCGCCGAGCTCGACCTCGTGATCGAGCTTCCCGCCGGCAAGATCGGCATAGAGATCAAGTTCTCGGCGGCCCCCAAGCCAACCCGGGGATTCTGGCAAGCTCTTCAGGACCTGGGCATCGACCGCGCCTTCGTCGTGGCCCCCGTGCAACGCCGCTACCCGCTGGCGCAGGGTGTCGAGGTTCTGCCGGCCTGGGAGTTGGCCAGCGTCATGAATCCGCCGGCAGCGTGATGCTTGTCCACGCGCCCGCCCCCGCAGCCCCTCGACGGCCTCGAAGACCAGAGTTACGCTTGACGGTATCTCATTAGAGATACAAAATACGCCTCAACAAAGGATCCCACCATGGCTCATTCCACGATGCTGCACGTCCGGGTGGACGAAGAAGTCAAGGCGCAGGCCAGCGAGGCATTGGCCGCCATGGGGCTGTCCGTGTCGGATGCTGTTCGCATCCTCCTCAAGCGTGTGGTCAACGATCAGGCCTTCCCCTTGGAGCTCAAGGTTCCCAACGCACTGACTCGCGCGGCGATGGAAGAAGCCCGCGCGGTGATGAAGGCCGGAGCCGCTCGTTTTGATACCGCGGACGCCTTGATCGATGACCTCGAAACAGCCCGCCAGCAGTAAGCGGGCCGCGCCGCCCCGGGCTTGCGACTTCACCAAGACCTTCCACAAGGATTGGGAGCGCCTCTCGCG
>CAISYQ010000092.1 GCA_903889735.1 uncultured Methylibium sp. | reverse complement strand
GGGCTCCTAGGTTTCTGGCGAACGATCACTGAAACGAAAAACGGAGTGGGCGCAAGGCTGCCCACTCCGCGACAGGCCGGGCGCGACGCACCCGGCACTCCGACTCACTTGATGTCTTTCCAGTACGCCGCGTTCAAACGCCATGCGATCACAGTGAAGACACCGAGGAAGAGCAGTACCCAGACCCCAAGGCGCATGCGCTGGCCTTGTGCCGGCTCACCCATCCACTGCAGGTAGGCCACGAGATCCCCGATCGCGCTGTCGTAGTCGCGCGGGCTCAATGTCCCCGGGGTGAGCTGCTGATAACCGGTGAAACGGTGCGTCTTGCGGGTCGGGTCATGGGCATCGACCTCCTCCACGAACTGGGCCGCCCGCTGCCCTTGCAATTCCCAGAGAACATGCGGCATGCCGACGTTCGGGAAGGCGATGTTGTTCCAGCCGGTGGCCTTGGTCTCGTCGCGGTAGTAGGTGCGCAGGTAGGTGTAAAGGTAGTCGGCGCCGCTGCCCATGCCAGACGCGGCGCGCGAGCGCGCGATCACTGTCAAGTCAGGGGGCACGCCGCCAAACCAGACCTTGGCCTCCTTGGGATCGAGCGAGACCTTCATGGTGTCGCCGACCTTCTCGGTGGCGAACATCAGGTTCTGCTTGATCTGCGCCTCGGTCAGCCCGATATCGCGCAGCCGGTTGTAGCGCATGTACTCGGCCGAGTGGCAATTCAGGCAGTGATTGACAAAGAGACGTGCGCCGTTCTGCAGCGCCGCCTGATCGTTCATCTTCGTCTCGGGGAACTTGTCCCAGGGGATACCCCCGCCGGCCGCGCTGGCACTGCCTGCAAAACCCAGCACCAGAAAAAGCGATGCGATGATATTTTTCATGGTCTTCTCACGACTCCATCGGTTGCGGCACGTCGCTCAGTGCGCCGCAAAGACCACACGGTCGGGCACCGGCTTGAATTCGCCCAGCGAGCTCCACCAGGGCATCAGCAGAAAGAAGCCGAAATACACCAGGGTCCCGATCTGCGAAACCAACTCATTGATCGCCGAGGGCGGCTGGATGCCGAAATAGCCGAGCACGATGAAGAAGACCACGAACACGCCGTAGACGATCTTGTGCCAGTCGGGTCGGTAACGGATGGACTTGACCGGGCTGCGGTCGAGCCAGGGCAGGAAGAAAAGAATCATCACGGCGCCGCCCATGATCACCACGCCCCAGAACTTGGCATCCAGGCTCTTCAGCAGAACCGCCGCGACGACCGCCGCCACCGCGATGCCGACCTTGGCGGCGCCACCGAAGCGGCCCCGCAGGATGGCGAGCAGCGCGGCCACGCCAACCAGGGCGACGAAGACATCAACCATCATGTCGGTGGTCGCGCGCAACATCGAGTAGTAGGGCGTGAAGTACCAAACCGGCGCGATGTGGGCGGGAGTCTTCAGAGGGTCGGCCGGGATGAAGTTGTTGTACTCGAGGAAATAACCCCCGAGCTCGGGCGCGAAGAAGATCACCGCGGTGAACAGCATCAGGAAGACGCTCACACCCATGATGTCGTGCACGGAGTAGTAGGGGTGGAAGGGAATGCCGTCCAGGGGATGTCCCTGGGCATCCTTCTTCGCCTTGATCTCGATGCCGTCAGGGTTGTTGGATCCGACCTCGTGCAGGGCGATGATGTGCGCCACCACCAGGCCCAGCAGGACCAGCGGCACGGCGATCACGTGGAAGCTGAAGAAGCGGTTCAAGGTGGCATCAGACACCACATAGTCGCCGCGGATCAGCAGCGCCAAATCGGGGCCGATGAAGGGAACCGCTGCGAACAGGTTCACGATCACCTGGGCGCCCCAGTAGGACATCTGGCCCCAGGGCAGCAGGTAACCCATGAAGGCCTCGGCCATGAGGCAGAGGAAGATGGCACAGCCGAAGATCCACACCAGCTCGCGCGGCTTGCGGTAGCTGCCGTAGATCAAGCCACGGAACATGTGCATGTAGACGACGATGAAGAAAGCCGAGGCGCCGGTGGAGTGCATGTAGCGCACCAGCCAGCCCCAGGGAACGTCGCGCATGATGTATTC
>CAISYQ010000091.1 GCA_903889735.1 uncultured Methylibium sp. | reverse complement strand
GCCTGCGGGCCTACGCCCTGATCGCCCCGCTGTTCGTTTTCGTCGCCATCAGCTTCCTGCTTCCCCTGGGAAGCGTGTTGCTCAACAGCTTCCATGATCCGCTGGTGCCCGAGGGCCTGCCCCGCACGGTGAGCGCGTTGCAGGCTTGGGATGGCCCGCGCAACCAGGTCCCGCCCGAGCCGGTATTCGAAGCCCTGGCCCTGGACATGAAAGAGGCTGTCAAGAGCGAGAAAGCCAGCCCGATGGCCACCCGATTGAACTTCGAGGAGACCGGCCTGCGCAGCATCTTCATGCGGGCCGCCCGCCGTGTCGGCACGCAGGAGACCGGACCATGGACCGCCTTTTTCGAAAACGCAGACCCCGCCTGGGTACAACCCGCCATCTGGGGCACGATCCGCAACCTGCAGAGCAGCACCCACAGCCTGTTTTTCCTCTCGGCGCTGGACTTCAAGCGCCAAAGCGACGGCGCCGTCGTGCGTGTACCTGACGGTGAACGCATCCATGTGACGATCTTCCTGCGCACGGCTGGCGTGGCACTGACGGTCACCGTCATGTGCCTGCTGCTGGGCTTCCCGATCTCCTACCTGCTGGCGCACATGCGCGACAAACAGGCCAACATGCTGCTGATCCTGGTGCTGCTGCCGTTCTGGACCTCCTTGCTGGTGCGCACCACCGCTTGGGTCGTGGTGTTACAAAAGGAAGGCGTGGTGAACTCCCTGCTGCAGGCGACCGGCATCATCGCCGAACCGCTGCCGCTGATCTTCAACCGCTTCGGGGTCGTGGTGGCCATGACCCACATCCTGCTGCCATTCACGATCCTGCCGCTGTATTCGGTCATGCGGCAGATCCCGCCGTCCTACGTGCGGGCCGCCCGCTCGCTCGGCGCCAAACCGTCGACGGCATTCCTGCGCGTCTACCTGCCGCAATGCATCCCCGGCCTGAGCGCGGGCGCGCTGCTGGTCTTCATCCTCGCGCTGGGCTACTACATCACGCCGGCGCTGGTCGGCGGCGCAACCGACCAGATGATCAGCTATTTCATTGCCGACAACATCGGGCGATCCCTGAACTGGGGCCTGGCATCCGCCCTGGCGGCCATCCTGCTGATGGCAGTGCTGGTGCTGTACTGGGCCTACGACAGGGTGGTTGGCGCCAACAAGCTGAGCCTCGGATGACACCCTCCGCCCTACCGCCCTACACGACGACCCTGCAACGGGTCGGCCATTGGGTCCTGTGGTTGTTGTGTGGCACCATCCTGGTGTTCCTGATTGCACCGGTGCTGGTGGTGATCCCGCTGGCCTTCAACAACGAGCCCTACTTCCATTTCCCGATCCGCGAATACAGCCTGCGCTGGTTCGCCGACCTGTTCGGCAACCCCGTATGGCTGTCCGCGATCGGCAACAGCCTGGTCACGGCACTGCTTGCCACCGTGCTCGCGACCAGCCTGGGCACGCTGGCGGCGGTCGGTCTGAACCACCGCGACCTTCCCGGCAAGCGGCTGATCATGGCGGTCCTCATTGCGCCGATGATCGTGCCGGTGGTGGTG
>CAISYQ010000090.1 GCA_903889735.1 uncultured Methylibium sp. | reverse complement strand
GCCTCCCGGCGATCTTCTCTGCTTGCTTCAACACATCTCCCAACTGCTCTTGTTGAAGGGTTCGCGCCTCAAGATGCCTCGAATCCTTCACCTCAGCCCGCCTTGCGTGTGGCACGCCGGGCACTGCGAAATGACCATAACAGCAAGCGTATGCGCTGACAAGCCGAGGTCCGGGGCGGTACTCACTGCAGCAGGCAAGCCCTGAAAGACTCTTGCGAGGAAGCCGGATGCAGTTTGGCCCTGGGCCGCCCGACGGTCCACCGGACATCCGCCAACTAACGCTCGATCAGCAGGCGCAGCATCCGCCGCAACGGTTCGGCAGCACCCCAGAGCAGTTGGTCGCCGATGGTGAAGGCGCCCAGATAGTCCGGCCCCATCGCCAGTTTGCGGACACGGCCGACCGGGATGGTCAGCGTGCCGGTGACCGCCACCGGCGTGAGGCCTGCAAGGGTCGACTCGCGGTCGTTCGGTACCAGCCGAACCCAGGCGTTGTCGTTGGCGATCAGGGCCTCGATATCCGCCAGCGGCACATCCCGCTTCAGCTTGAAGGTCAGGGCCTGGCTGTGGCAGCGCATCGCGCCGACCCGCACACAGAACCCGTCGATGGGGATCGGGACCGTGCCGAAGCCCGCGCCAATGCCGAGGATCTTGTTGGTCTCGGCCCCGCCCTTCCACTCTTCCCGGGAGACGCCGCCGCCAAGGTCTTTATCGATCCAGGGGATCAGCGAGCCCCCCAGCGGCACACCGAAATTCGCGGTTTCCGCCGCAGACAGGCTGCGCTGCTTCTCGATGACGAGGCGATCGATCTCGAGGATGGCGCTGCGAGGATCATCGAGCAGGGGTTGGACCTCGGCGTGGAGCGTGCCGTACTGCGTCAGCAGCTCGCGCATGTGCTGCGCCCCGCCACCTGAGGCGGCCTGGTAGGTCATGGAGCTCATCCACTCGACCAGCCCCGCCTTGTACAGCGCGCCCAGGCCCATGAGCATGCAGCTCACCGTGCAGTTGCCGCCGATCCAGTTCCGTCCGCCCTGACCGAGTGCGCGCTCGATGACCGGCAAGTTCACGGGGTCGAGGATGATGACCGCATCGTCTTTCATCCGCAGCGTGGAGGCCGCATCGATCCAGTGGCCCTGCCAGCCGGCCGCGCGCAGTTTGGGAAAGACCTCGGAGGTGTAGTCGCCGCCCTGCGCGGTGATGACGATGTCGCAGCGGCGCAGCTGCTCGACGTCGAAGGCATCGAGCAGGGTGGTTTCATTTCTGGCAAAGGCCGGCGCAGCGCCGCCGGCATTGCTGGTGCTGAAAAAGAGTGGCTCGATCAGCGCAAAGTCACCTTCGGCCTGCATGCGTTCCATCAGGACGCTGCCGACCATGCCGCGCCACCCCACCAAACCGACCAGATTCGCTGCCATGACGTTGTTTCTCTATCGCTCCGTATCGCTTCTCAGGCCGCTCAGCCCTGGGCCGCCAGCTCGGCGGCAACCGCATCGCCCATCTCGCGCGTGCCGACTTGGCGGCAGCCCTCGCTGTGGATATCGCCAGTGCGCAAGCCGCTTTCCAGCACCGCCTGCACGGCCGCCTCGATGCGCGCGGCCGCCTCGGGTTGGTTCAGGCTGTAGCGCAGCATCATCGCGGCGCTGAGGATGGTGGCCAGCGGATTGGCCACGCCCTTGCCGGCGATGTCGGGTGCGCTGCCATGGCTGGGCTCGTACAGACCCTGGTTGCTCGCATTCAAGGACGCGCTGGGCAGCATGCCGATGGAGCCGGTCAGCATCGCCGCCTCGTCGGACAGGATGTCGCCGAACATGTTGCCGGTCACGATCACGTCGAAGGACTTCGGCGCCTTGACCAGCTGCATGGCGGCGTTGTCCACATAGAGGTGGTCGAGCTTCACGTCGGGGTACTGGGCGTGCACCGCAGTGACGACATCGCGCCAGAACTGGAAGGTCTCGAGCACGTTGGCCTTGTCAACGCTGGTGAGCCGTCCGCCGCGCTTGCGAGCCGCCTGGAAGGCCACATGGGCAATCCGCTCGATCTCCGGGCGCGAGTAGCGCATGGTGTCGAAGGCTTCCTCGGCGCCGGGGAAATGCCCGTCGGGGGCACTCCGGCGGCCACGGGGCTGACCGAAGGAGATGTCGCCGGTGAGCTCGCGAATGATCAGGATGTCCAACCCCGCGACCAGCTCGGGCTTGAGGCTAGAGGCATGGGTGAGCTGGGGGTAGCAGATGGCCGGCCGGAAATTGGCAAACAGGCCCATGTGCTTGCGCAAGCCCAGGATCGCCTGCTCGGGCCGCAAGGCGCGCTCCAGCGTGTCGTACTTCCAGTCGCCCACGGCACCGAAGAGCACGGCATCGGCGGACTGCGCCAGCTTGAGGGTGCCTTCGGGCAACGGGTGGCCCGTCGCAGCGTAGGCGGCGCCACCCACCAGGGCGCTCTCCATCTCGAAACGGAGGTCGAGTTTGTGCAAGACCTTGAGCGCCTCGGCCATGATTTCCGGGCCGATGCCGTCACCGGCGAGAACAGCGATCTTCAATGTGATTCCTTCATCTCAGGGCCGCGCAATGCAGCGACCGGTGAATCCCGCAGCCTCGGTGCAGGCCAACCTCGCCCACACCGGCCGCATCAACCCGGCAGCCGGTGCGTCAGCCAGGGTCGGCGCAGCAGCCGCTCCGCCTCGAAGGCGCGGATGAGGTCGGCGTGGCGCAGCGTGAGTCCGATCTCGTCGAGTCCACCCAGCAGGCACTGCTTGCGGAAGGGCTCCACCTCGAAGGCGAGCTCGCTCCCATCCGGTCGGATCACCACCTGCCGCTCGAGGTCGATGGCGAGCTCGTAGCCGGGGAAGGCCGCGACCTCGTCGAACAGGCGGGCCACCTGCGCCTCGGGCAGCACGATCGGCAGCAGGCCGTTCTTGAAGCAGTTGTTGAAGAAGATGTCGGCAAAGCTCGGCGCGATCAGGGCCCGAAACCCGAACTGCTCGATGGCCCAGGGCGCATGCTCGCGGCTCGAGCCGCAACCGAAGTTCTTGCGAGCCAGCAGCACCGAGGCCCCCTGGTAGCGCGGCAGGTTCAGCACGAAGTCCGGATTGGGCCGGCGCGTGGCCGGATCCTGGCCAGGTTCACCGTGGTCGAGGTAGCGCCATTCGTCAAACAGGTTGGGACCGAAGCCCGAGCGCTTGATCGACTTCAGGAACTGCTTGGGCGTGATCGCGTCGGTGTCGACGTTCTCGCGGTCGATCGGGGCCACCAGGCCCTTGTGGAGGCGGAAAGCTCTCATGTCAACGTCCGGATCTGCACCCGATGGGCGCGGCAATGAGGGGGTGCATCGTCATCACTTCTTCTTGGCGGCGCCTTCGAGCGTCTCACCCGCCTTCTGGACATCCTTGCCGATGCCTTCGAAGGTGTTGCAGGCGCTGAGGCCCACCGCGCAGAGCAGGCTGGCGATCAGGATCAGAGTCAGGCGTGTCATATGAAACTCCCTGGTTGGCGTCAGCCCAGTCGGCGGACATCGACGAAATGACCCTCAATGGCCGCCGCGGCGGCCATCGCTGGGCTCACCAGGTGGGTGCGCCCTCCGGCGCCCTGGCGGCCCTCGAAATTGCGGTTGCTGGTCGAGGCGCAGCGCTCACCGGGCTCGAGCCGGTCGGCGTTCATGGCCAGGCACATCGAGCAGCCCGGCTCGCGCCACTCGAATCCGGCCGCCTTGAAGACCTGGTCCAGGCCCTCGCGTTCGGCCTGCGCCTTGACCAAACCCGAGCCGGGAACGACCAGGGCCAGTTGCACATGGGGGGCGACGCGGCGACCGATCCGCTTGACCACGGCGGCCGCCTCCCGCAGGTCCTCGATGCGCGAATTGGTGCAGGAGCCGATGAAGACCTTGTCGATGCGGATGTCCGTGATCGCCTGATTGGGCTTCAGCGCCATGTAGGCCAGCGCCCGCTCGATGGCGGCGCGCTTGTTGGCATCTTTCTCGCGTTCCGGATCGGGTACGCGGTCTTCGATGGAGAGCACCATTTCCGGCGAGGTGCCCCAGGTCACCTGCGGTCGGATCTGGGCCGCATCAAGCTCCACAACGCGGTCGAAATGCGCGCCAGGGTCGGAATGCAGCGTGCGCCAGTAGGCCACCGCATGGTCCCACTCCACGCCGGCAGGCGAGAACGGGCGGCCCTTGACGTAGGCGAGCGTCGTGTCGTCAACCGCCACCAGGCCCGCGCGCGCACCGGCCTCAATGGCCATGTTGCACACCGTCATGCGGCCTTCCATGCTGAGCGCACGGATGGCCGAGCCTGCGAACTCGATCGTGTAGCCGGTGCCGCCCGCCGTGCCGACGGTGCCGATGATCGCCAGCACGATGTCCTTGGCGCTGCAGCCCCGGGCCAGTTCCCCCTCAACGCGCACCAGCAGGTTCTTGGCCTTCTTGGCCATCAGCGTCTGGGTCGCCAGGACATGCTCGACCTCACTGGTGCCGATGCCATGCGCCAGCGCACCAAAGGCGCCATGCGTCGACGTGTGGGAATCACCGCAAACGACGGTCATGCCGGGCAGGGTCGCACCCTGCTCCGGTCCGATCACATGCACGATCCCCTGGCGTCGGTCGCTCATCTTGAACTGGGTGATACCCAGGCGATCGCAGTTGGCGTCCAGCGTCTCGATCTGCAGCCGGGAGATCGGGTCGGCGATGCCGGTCGAGCGGTCGGTGGTCGGGACGTTGTGATCGCTGACCGCCAGGTTGGCCGACAAGCGCCAGGGCTTGCGTCCGGCCAGCTCCAGGCCCTCGAAGGCCTGGGGGCTGGTCACCTCATGGAGGAGGTGGCGGTCGATGTAGAGGATGGCCGTGCCATCCTCCTCGGAGTGAACGACATGCTCATCCCAGAGCTTGTCGTAGAGGGTGCGTACGCTCATGGGACCTCAACGTTGACCAATGATCTTGACATCCCTGGCCGTCGATCCGATGAACAGCTGGCGCGGCCGGCCGATCTTGTACTCGGGGTCGCCGATCATCTCGTTGAGCTGGGCGATCCAGCCCACCGTGCGGGCCAGCGCGAAGATCGCGGTGAACAGGCTCACCGGGATGCCGATGGCGCGCTGCACGATGCCGGAGTAGAAGTCGACGTTCGGGTAAAGCTTGCGGGAGACGAAGTAGTCATCTTCGAGGGCGATCTTCTCCAGGGCCATGGCCAACTTGAACAGCGGGTCATTCTCCAGGCCCAGCTCGCGCAGCACTGCTCGGCCCCTCCAACCGCTGACCGCAGGCCG
>CAISYQ010000089.1 GCA_903889735.1 uncultured Methylibium sp. | reverse complement strand
GGCATGGGCCAGCGAGCCCTCGATGTCGGCACGCCACAGGCGCTGGTCGAAGAAGACGCTGGCGGTGTAGCGCTGCACCAAGTCGCTCATCGGCTCCGAGAAGAGGGCCGACCAGGCCTGGGCTTTGTTGTCGAGGGGGTTGGCGTGGCTCATAGGGCGGCGCGGCGGTCCGGGAAGGAGCGCCGCGTGGGGGCTGCGCGGTTGTGGACAATCGATTGTAGGAGTCACCCCCACCTTGACCTCGACCTTGCCACCGCCTTCGTCCCCGCTGAGCAGCCTGACCGAGGGTACGGGCTCGGTGCAAACCGGCCACAGCACCCTGTCCATGGCGTCCGGCTGGGGTCCCGTTTCCCTTGAGGGGGACGAGCCGGGGGGGGGCCGCCCACCTGATCCGGGGGTGCACGATCTTTGCCAGGCGGGAGTCATGCTGCGGGCGCTCCTGTTCGTGCATGGCGTGCTGGCGCTCGGCACCGGCTTCGTCGCCGCCGACCTGGCCGCGTGGTGGCCGCTGTTCGCCGCGGGCTCGGCGCTGGCGCTGCCGGCGCTGTTGCTGTGGCTGTCGACGGGTTGCCTGGTCCAGCGATTTCTCGGCCGGGTGGCGCTCCCGCTGCAGGCCGTACTCGGCGCCGTCTGGGGTGCCGTCTGCGCCCTGCTGCCTTGGTGGGGCTGGCAGGCGGTGCAGGTCGCGCCGGCCCCAGCGCTGCGTTCGATTGCCATCGCCTTGCTGGGTGCCGTGATGGCGAGCTTGCTGCTGCAATGGCTGGGGCAGCGCGCCCGCTTGCGGGTACCGGCCTCGACGACCGCACGGCTGGCCGAGCTGCAGTCGCGCATCCGGCCGCATTTCCTGTTCAATACGCTCAACACCGCGATTGCGCTGGTGCGCATCGATCCGGCGCGCGCCGAGGGGGTGCTGGAAGACCTGTCCGAGCTGTTCCGGGTGGCGCTGGCCGATGGCGGTGCGGCCGCCTCAGCCACCCTGGACGACGAGGTCGAGCTGGCCCGGCGCTACCTGGCCATCGAGCAGTTGCGCTTTGGGGCGCGTCTGGACGTGCGCTGGGAGCTCGATGCCGCTGCCGCGCAGGCGCGGGTGCCGCCGCTGCTGCTTCAGCCCTTGCTGGAGAACGCCGTGCGCCATGGCGTCGAGCCGTCGGCCGCCGGCGGACAGATCCGTGTCCGCACGCGGGTGCGCCATGGGCAGGTCGAGATTGCCGTGGTCAACACGGTGCCCGCCGAGGCCTCGACGCCCGGTCACGGCATGGCGCTGCGCAATGTGCGCGAGCGCCTGCGCCTGATGCACGATGTCGCGGCGGACTTCAGCGCTCGCCGCGACGGCCCGCTCTACCGGGTCGATATCGTGGTGCCGCTGTGAGGCTGCTCCCCACGACGGCTTGCTCAAGGGGGGCGCGGCCATGCTGAGAACCCTGATCGTCGACGACGAGCCCTTGGCCCGCCTTCGTCTCGCGCAGTTGGTGGCCGAGGCGAGCTCGGGTGGCAAGCCCCTGGCGCGTGTCGTCGGCGAGGTCGGCGACGCAGCCAGCGCGCTGGGCTGGCTGCTGCAACACCCGGCGGAACTGGTCCTGCTCGACGTGCAGATGCCCGGACTCGACGGCCCGGGCTTGGCGGCCCGCTTGCAGTCGCTACCGCAGCCGCCAGCGGTGGTGTTTGTCACGGCGCATGCGCAGCACGCGCTGCGTGCCTTCGAGCTCGATGCCGTTGACTACCTCACCAAGCCGGTGCGGCGCGAGCGCCTGCAGGCCGCGCTCGAGCGGGTCGTGAGGCGGCTCGACCTCGGCGCTCGCGCGGCGATGGGCGCCGCAGGCACTGCGGGCGGCGGCGCGGCCACGCCCGACCCCGACCCGGTGATCGTCGTGAGCGAGCGCGGGCGCCTGCAGCGCGTGCCGTTGTCGCAGGTGCTGTACCTGAAGGCGGAACTCAAGTACGTGACCCTGCGCACCGCCGCGCACAGCCATGTGCTGGACGATGCACTGGCCGATCTGGAGCAGCGCCTGGGCGACCGCTTCCTGCGGGTTCACCGCAATGCCATCGTTGCGCGCTCGGCGGTGCAGGCGCTCGAGCGCCGCGCCAGCGTGGAGGAGGGCGCCGAGGGGTGGGCGGTCTGCATCCGGCCCACGGGCGAGTGGCTGGAGGTCTCGCGCCGGCAGGCGGGCGCCGTGCGGGACGCGCTGGCGGCCGGCGGCCTTTGAGCCAGGCCCCCGTCGATAATCGATGCAATGCACCCCTCCGCCCTGCTCGACCTCGGCACCGACCTCCTGCGCACCGTCTTGAGGCTTGACGCGCCCGCTGACGGCACCGTCTCGGCCTTCTTCCGCCAGCACCGCGACCTCGGTCACCGCGAGCGCCACGCACTGGCCGAAACCACCTACGCGGTGCTGCGCCGCCGACCGCTGGTCCAGCACCTCGCGCAGTCCGGTCACGGCCCGCTGGAGCGCCGCCTGGTGCTGCTCGGCTGGCAGGGGGCCGAGGCGGCGCTCCAGGCCGGCATCACTCCGCCCGAGGGTGAGTGGTTGGACCGGACCCGGGCCATCGACACCGCCTCCTTGCCGGAAAAGCTGCGCCACAACCTGCCGGACTGGATTGCCAACCCGCTGAAGGCGGCCCTGGGCGATGATTTCTGGCCGCTGGTGGCGAGCCTCGATGTCGCGGCACCGCTCGACCTGCGGGTCAATGCCTTGCGCGCGCGGCGCGAGGAGGTGATGGCGGCGCTGGCTGCTCAGGGCATCGAGGCCTTGCCCACGCCCTACTCACCCTGGGGGCTGCGGGTGCAGGGCAAGCCGCCGCTCAACCGGTTGGCGCTCTTCACCGGCGGCGACATCGAGGTGCAGGACGAGGGCAGCCAATTGCTCGCGCTGCTCACTGAGGCCCGTCGCGGGGAGATGGTGGTGGATTTCTGCGCGGGCGCTGGCGGCAAGACCCTGGCGTTGGGCGCGATGATGCGCAATACCGGCCGTCTCTACGCCTTCGATGTCTCCGGCCACCGCCTGGGTGCGATGAAGCCTCGGCTGGCCCGCAGTGGCCTGTCCAATGTCTACCCGGCGCAGATCGCCCATGAGCGCGACGAGCGAATCAAGCGCCTGGCCGGCAAGATCGACCGGGTGCTGGTCGATGCTCCCTGCTCGGGCCTGGGTACCTTGCGGCGCAACCCTGATCTGAAGTGGCGGCAGTCGCCAACGGCCATCGCTGAGCTCAAGCTCAAGCAGGCAGCCATCCTGGCCAGCGCCGCGCGGCTGGTCAAACCGGGCGGTCGGCTGGTCTATGCCACCTGCAGCCTGCTCGAAGCCGAGAACGAGGCCATCGTCCAGGGTTTTGCCGACATCCAGCGGGAGTTCGTCCCCGTGCCGGTAGCCGAGGTGCTGGAGCGCGCCAAGCTCACATCCCCCAATGAGCTGGTGGCGGGTGATTGCCTTCGTTTGTGGCCGCATCGGCATGCAACGGATGGCTTCTTTGCCGCAATTTGGCAGCGCAGCTGACGGGAGATCCACCCCGGGCCGTGGCGTCGGCAGGTGATCTGACCTGTGCAGAACGGGCTGCGGTGGGCCGGTCCGCGGTGGGATGGGCGGCAGGGGACTCCAGGCCAGGGTCGGGGCTTCATTCAGATAGTCGGTAGTTTCCCGGGGTTTTTCACGAGAGTGCCACCTACAATCTGGTTCAGATTAAAAGGATGCCGATGGATGCGATCTCCACTGTTTGGATGGGACTGGTTGATGGACTCGCCCATGGCTGGCTCAAGGCCAGCGGTTGGCAGGTGTTGATCTGCGCCCTCGTCTTCACCCACATCACGATCGCGGCGGTGACGATCTTCCTGCACCGCTCGCAGGCACACCGGGCGCTCGACCTGCACCCTGCCGTGAGTCATTTCTTCCGACTCTGGCTGTGGCTGACCACGGGCATGGTGACCAAGGAATGGGTCGCGATCCACCGCAAGCACCACGCCAAGTGCGAAACCGAAGAAGACCCGCACAGCCCGCAGACGCGGGGCATCAAGAAGGTGCTGCTCGAGGGCAGCGAGCTCTACCGTGCCGAGTCCAAGAATCTCGAAACCCTGGCCAAATTCAGCCATGGCGTGCCCAATGACTGGATCGAGCGCAATCTCTACAGCCGCTACAGCTGGGAGGGTGTGGGCCTGATGTTGTTGCTCAACCTGTTCCTGTTTGGCGGCATCGGCGCCACGGTCTGGGCCGTGCAGATGGCCTGGATTCCGATCACTGCCGCCGGGGTCATCAATGGCCTGGGCCACTGGTGGGGCTACCGCAACTTCGAGGCGCCCGACGCGTCGACCAATCTTTCGCCCTGGGGCATCATCATAGGTGGCGAGGAGCTGCACAACAACCACCACACCTACCCGACCTCGGCCAAGCTTTCGGTGAAGCCCTACGAGTTCGACATCGGCTGGGCCTACATCCGTGGCCTGGAGATGCTGGGGCTGGCCACCGTGCGCAAGACGCCACCCAAGCTCGCGCTGGGTTCGGTCAAGCCTGTGGCTGACAGCCAGACCCTGGAGGCGATCATTGCCAACCGCTATGAGTTGATGGCGGGCTATGGCGGCGAGCTGAAGGCGGCTTGCGCGTCGGAGCTGGCCCGCCTGAAGGCGGCTGGTCAGCAAGGCACCAGCAAATGGTCCGACATGCGTCTGGCGCACCGTTGGCTGCACCGCGACGATGACCGGATCCCCCAGGCCGTGAGGCCCCAGATTGAATCGGCCCGCGCAGCCACGCCGGTGCTCGACAAGCTGGTGACGATGCGTGAGGAGCTGCGCCAACTCTGGACCCGCACCAACGTGTCGGCCGAGCAACTGGTGGCCGATCTTCAGGCCTGGTGCAAGAAGGCCGAGGACAGCGGTATCGCGGCGCTCCAGGAGTTTGCGCTGCGCTTGCGCGCAGCGCACAGCTGATCAGCGCGATCACCGGGCCGGCCGTACCAGGTCGACCCGGGCTGATGATGAAGAGGCGCCCTGCGGGGCGCTTTTTCTTGGGCGATTTGTCTGGGGTGGATGGGGCGAGGCTTGGCCTGTCGTGAGTACAGGTCACGCCAACCTGCCTCAGCCCTGCCTGCGACGGCCAAAAGAAAACCCGCCGGGCCTGGGCCGGGCGGGTCGCCGAGGAAGCTGGAGGGCTTACTTCAGCTTCACTTCCTTGTACGCGACATGCTTGCGCGCCTTCGGATCGAATTTCATCAGCTCCATCTTCTCCGGATGCAGCTTCTTGTTCTTGTCGGTCGTGTAGAAGTGACCGGTGCCGGCAGTTGATTCCAGCTTGATCTTTTCGCGTCCACCTTTTGCCATGATCGGCTCCTTGCTAGTTGGTCAGCGGCTCAGAGAGCGCCTTTGGCCCGCAGGTCGGCGACGACCTGCTCGATGCCGACCTTGTCGATGAGGCGCAGCGCCGCGTTGGTCACGCGCAGGCGGACCCAGCGGTTCTCTGTCTCCATCCAGAAACGGCGGTACTGCAGGTTCGGCAGGAACCGGCGCTTGGTCTTGTTGTTGGCGTGGGACACGTTGTTCCCCACCATCGGGCGCTTGCCCGTGACTTGACAGACGCGTGCCATGACGCTTCTCCGATCGGTATGTTTCGATGCGGTGTGCAGCGCAGGCCAGACCGAATGGTCCCGCCTGATGCCCACCCTTCCGGCCCCTGCCAGCACACCCTGGGGTGTCCCGCGCGGGCGCCGGGCCCTAGTTTGCGAAGACCGCGATTGTAGCCCCAACGCGGCCGATCGGCCAAGTTGATGGCCCGATGGGCCGCCGATCAGGCCGGCTCGTTCTGTTCCAGGAAGCGCTGCGCGTCCAGCGCCGCCATGCAGCCCGTGCCGGCGCTGGTGATGGCCTGCCGGTAGACATGGTCCTGCACGTCGCCGGCCGCGAACACGCCGGGCACACTGGTCATGGTCGCCAGCCCGTTCAGCCCGCTGCGGGTAACGATGTAGCCGTTCTTCATGTCGAGCTGGCCCTCGAAGATCTCGGTATTGGGCCGGTGACCGATGGCGATGAAGCAGCCCTTGAGGGCCAGATCCTGGGTGTGGCCGTCCTGGGTGCTCTTGAGCCGCACACCCGTGACGCCGCTGGCATCGCCCAGCACCTCGTCGAGCACCTGGAAGGTCTTGAGCTCCACCTTGCCGGACGCCACCTTCTCCATCAGCTTGTCGATCAGGATGGCCTCGGCCTTGAACTTGTCGCGGCGGTGCACCAGCGTGACCTTGCTGGCGATGTTGGCCAGGTAGAGCGTTTCCTCAACCGCGGTGTTGCCGCCGCCCACCACACACACCTCCTGGTCGCGGTAGAAGAAGCCGTCGCAGGTGGCGCAGCCGCTCACGCCGCGGC
>CAISYQ010000088.1 GCA_903889735.1 uncultured Methylibium sp. | reverse complement strand
TCGGGGTCTGGGAGGGCTTGTCGGGGTCAACTGCAGGGCGTGTCAGCTGCAGGGCGGTCAGTGGTCGGCCGATGCGCCGGTCAGGCCGCGCGGGTGGTGAAGCCCTCGCCCACCCAGGTCTTCTGCCAGCAGGGCAGGGGCTCGATGCGTTCGGTCATCCAGCGGCGCAGGTTCGGGTGCCGGTCCAGCGGCAACTGCTGCCAGCCATGCAGGTGCATGGGCGCGGCCAGCGCGATGTCGGCGATGGTGGGGCCGTCCGATGCGATCCACTCGCGGCCGGCCAGGCGCTGGTCCAGGATGCCGGCGAGCTTGTGGAACTGCGCCGCCTGCGCCTCGAGGACGGCCGGGTCGGGAGCGCCGCCCAGCAGCGGCTTGACGCAGTTCTCGACCAGGTAGACATAGCAGCTCGCGAACCAAGCGGAGCCTTCCCAGAACAGCCAGCGGTTGATGTCCGCACGGACCCTCAGGTCACGGGGGTAGGCCGACGCGTTGCCCGCCTTGTCCGCCGCGTACTGCAGGATGGCGTTGGATTCCCAAAGCACGAAATCCCCGTCCACCGCGACCGGCATCGCGGCATTGGGGTTCATGGCCATGAAGGCCTCGGACTTCTGTTCGCCCGCGAAGTAGCCCACATGGACCCGCTCAAAGGGCAGGCCGATGAGCTCCAGTCCCGCGAGCACCTTGCGGCAGTTGACGGAAATCGGGTCCGCGTAGATCTTCATGTCGGGTCTCCAGTCTGGGGGTGATCGGCGATCGGGATGCCGCCTACCCCCCAGTCTACGCAGTCACCCGCCGGCCCGGGCGGGCTAACCGGCGGCGCCCGTCTCCGTGCCGCCCGCCTCGCCCTTGCCGTGGCACTGCTTGTATTTGCGGCCGCTGCCGCAGGGGCAGGGGTCGTTGCGGCCGACCTTGGGCCCGGCGCGGCGAACGGTCTCGACCTTGAGCCGCTCGCCGCGCGCGAGGTCGGCCATGGCGACCACGTTGCCGACCAGGTCCTCGATGGCCTCGTCCAGCCCGCGCAATGGGTGCTCCTGGTCCAGGGCCTGGGTGAAGGCCACCTCGTCGTCCTCCTGCGCAGGCAGGTGGCGGCGCAGGCAGGCGAGCAGGTCCGGCAGGTCGGCGTCCGTCAGGGACTCGAGCCCGCTGAAATGGTTGAGCGCATGCTCGAAGCCGACCACCCAGGGCGCCAGGGCCGGGCCGATGGCGGCGCGCCCCTGCAGCGGGCGACCCTCGTCGTCCTCAGGCTGCATGACCAGGGGGTCGAACCAGCCGTCCTCGCGCAGCTGTCGCTCCAGCACCGCGTGGTGGCGGGTGATCAGCGTGAGCAGGCGCTCATGCTTGGCCGCATGCCAGCCGGGTGAATCGGGGCCGAGGGCGGTGACGGAGGCCGTGGGTGCGTCCGCATCGTCCGCCGCCTGGGTGGCCGTGTCGGCGGCGGGGTCCGCCTCCGGTGCTCCGGGGTCGCCGAAATTCCAGTCCAGCGCCGGCGGCAACCAGCGCGCCGGATCGATCCCTTCCGGCTGGGCCAGCACGCCGCAGAGGTAGCCGTCGAGCATGACCACGTCGAGGGCCTGAAAAGGCTCGGGCACGCTGGCCAGCAGGTCGTCGAGCTCGGCGACCTCCGGATCGGTGAGCGGCAGGGGGGCGCCCGTGACGGGCGGCGCAGGTGGGGGAGTCGAAGGTCGCATCGCCAGATTCTCCTACGCGGGCCGGGTCGGCCGACCACGACCCGGCGTCTGCCGGACATTCGGGCATATCCGAGCGGATGGCCCGGCGGTGCAGGTCTGGGCGCCAAGCACCAAGCGCCAACTACAGCGGCTGCAAACCACCTTCACCGCACCGAGGGCCCCCGCTGAGTCACAGGGGCGGGGCCGGCCGAATGCTTCGCCGGGCGTCAGCCCGCGAGCCGCCCGGCGATGCGCTGGCGTGCGGCCGTGAGCTCCGACGGCAGGTGATGGGCCAGCAGGGTGAAGAGCTCGTCGTGCAGCGCGAGTTCACGCTGCCAGTCGGCCGGATCGACCTGGGTCACGCGCTCGAACTGGGCCGGGCTGAAGTCCAGTCCTTCCCAGCTCAGGTCCTCGAAGCGGGGGCTCACGCCGAAGGGGTGCTCGGTGCCCTGGGCCTGGCCCTGCACGCGCTCCATCATCCACTTCAGCACCCGCATGTTCTCGCCGTAGCCGGGCCAGACGAACTTGCCGTCCTCACCCTTGCGGAACCAGTTGACGCAGTAGATCCGGGGCAGCACCGCACCGCTGTCCTTCAGCTTGCGGCCGAGGTCCAGCCAGTGCTGGAAATAGTCGCTCATGTGGTAGCCCATGAAGGGCAGCATCGCGAACGGATCACGCCGCACCACACCCTGGGCGCCAGCCGCGGCAGCCGTGGTCTCGGAACCCATGGTCGCCGCCATGTAGACGCCCTCGACCCAGTCGCGCGCCTCGGTCACCAGCGGCACGGTGGTCGAGCGGCGGCCACCGAAGATGAAGGCATCGATCGCCACGCCGGCCGGGTTGTCCCATTCGGGGTCGAGCACCGGGTTGTTGGTCGCGGCCACGGTGAAGCGGGCGTTGGGGTGGGCGGCCGGCCGCAGCTTGCCGTTCTCGCCGGTGGCGCGGGCGATCTCGGGCGTCCAGTCCTGGCCACGCCAGTCGACCAAGTGGGCGGGCAGCGCCTCGGTCAGGCCCTCCCACCAGACGTCGCCGTCGTCGGTCAGGGCGACGTTGGTGAAGATGGCGTCGCGGGTGAGCGAGGCCATGCAGTTGGGGTTGGTCTTCTCGTTGGTGCCCGGCGCCACGCCGAAATAGCCGGCCTCGGGGTTGATGGCGTAGAGCCGCCCGTCGGCGCCCGGCTTGATCCAGGCGATGTCGTCGCCGACGGTGGTGACCGCCCAACCCTGGCCGCCGTCGCTCAGGCCGGCCGGCGGGATCAGCATCGCGAAGTTGGTCTTGCCGCAGGCGCTGGGGAAGGCGGCGGCGACATGGAACTTGCGGCCCTGCGGGTTCTTCACGCCCAGGATCAGCATGTGCTCGGCCAGCCAGCCCTCGTCACGCCCCATGGTGGAGGCGATGCGCAGCGCGAAGCACTTCTTGCCCAGCAGGGCGTTGCCGCCATAGCCCGAGCCGTAGCTCCAGATCTCGCGGGTCTCGGGGTAGTGGACGATGTACTTGGTCGGGTTGCAGGGCCAGGCGGCACTCTTCTGGCCCGGCTGCAGGGGCGCGCCGACCGTGTGCATGCAGGGCACGAAGTCGCCGTCAGTGCCCAGCAGCTCCAGCACCGCGCGGCCCATGCGCGTCATGAGCCGCATGTTGACGGCCACATAGGCCGAATCGGACAGCTCCACGCCGATGTGGGCGATGGGCGAGCCCAGCGGGCCCATCGAGAAGGGCACGACGTACAGGGTGCGGCCGCGCATGCAGCCCTCGAAAAGCGCCGGCGTGCCGTCGACCTGCCCGGTCTGCAGGATGGCGCGCATCGCGGCCGGCGCCATCCAGTGGTTGGTCGGGCCGGCATGCTCCTTCTCGGCCGAGCAAATGAAGGTGCGGTCCTCGACGCGCGCCACGTCGCTTGGGTCGCTCAGGGCCAGGTAGCTGTTGGGGCGCAGCGCCTCGTTCAGGCGGCGGAAGGTGCCCGCGGCCACCAACTCGGCGCACAGGCGGTCGTACTCGGCCTCGCTGCCATCGCACCAGTGGATGCGGTCCGGCTGGACGAGCGCGGCCATTTCGGCGACCCAGGCGAGGAGGCGGGCGTTCTTCACATGGGCGGGCGCATCAATGCGCAGGCCCTGCATGGCGGGGTGGTTCATCGGGGTCGGCTCCAGGAGGGGGATCTCGCCGGGGCCCAGGGGCGGGCGCCGGCGACATCCCTCAGGCCACGCCGATTGCGCTCCGCCTTGCATAAAGTGTAGGTTCGTGACCTTTCCGTGACAGGGGCCCGTCATGCGTTTTTTGCATGACTGTATGCATGGCGCTTGTCCCTGCGGCGACTAGCCCGGGCCGGGGGGGTCCCGACCCGGCGAGCCCAGCCGCACGGTCAACCCCGGGCGGGGCCCTCGCTCTCCCGGGCCGTCAGCCAGCAGCGCAGGTCGAATTCCAGCTGGTGGTAGGCCGGCTCCATGTGCTCGCACAGGGCGTAGAAAGCCCGGCCATGCTCGCGCTCCCGCAGGTGGGCGAGCTCGTGCACGGCGATCATCTTGAGAAAGGCAGCCGGCGCCTCCTTGAACAGGCTGGCCACGCGGATCTCGCGCTTGGCTTTGAGCCGCCCGCCCTGGACGCGCGACACCGTGGCGTGCGTGCCGAGGGCGTTGGCCACCAGCTGCAGCCGGCCGTCGTAGCAGACCTTGGCCACGGGCGGGGCGCTGCGCAGGTGGCGGGCCTTCAGGTCCATCACATAGTCGTAGAGCGCCGGATCGGACCGCACGCCATGCCCCTCGGGATGGCGTTGCCTGAGGGTCGCACCCAGCCGGCCTTCGGCGAGCAGCTGCCGCACCCGGGCCAGCACCTCGGGCGCGTAGCCGCCCAGGTACTTGAGGCGAGCCGGCTCAGGGACCAGCGCCGCCGGGTCGGCAGCGAGCGAGGCGCCTGAAGCGGCCCCGGGCGAGTCCCCCGCCGCCGGGGTCGGGCTGGGCTCAGCCACCCAGGGCCTGCTCGATCCGGTGGCGCGCCACCTTGGGCTTGGGCATGGGCAAGTCGAACCAGCGGCGCACGTCCTGCTCCAGCCCCACGCCGTGCATGTAGTTGTAGAGGGCCTTCCTCAGCGCCACGCCCAGGGCGTCGTGGTCGACGCCGGTCGGGTCGATGAAGCCGATGTCGTTCTTCGCGAAGCGCACCGGCCGCCCGCCGTTCAGCGGCTCGAGCGTCACGCCATAGGCCGCCGGGTCCAGGCCGACCGGCGAGTGCACGGTGCAGGCAAAGCGGTGGAAGAAGCCCGACTGGATGCAGCCGGCGGCGAAGAGCTGGCGCACGTACTCGAGCGCGTCCACCGTGTCCTGCACCGTCTGGGTGGGGAAGCCGTACATCAGGTAGGCATGCACCAGCACGCCCGCATCGGCAAAGCCCTTGGTCACCCGCGCCACCTGGTCGATGGTGACGCCCTTCTTCATCAGCGCCAGCAGCCGGTCGGAGGCCACCTCCAGCCCGCCCGAGATGGCGATGCAGCCGCTGTCGGCCAGCTGCTGGCACAGGGCGGGGGTGAAGGACTTCTCGAAGCGGATGTTGCCCCACCAGGAGATGGCCAGGCGCCGGCGCTCGAGCTCCTGCGCCATGGCCTTGAGCGCCTTGGGCGGCGCGGCCTCGTCGACCAGGTGAAAGCCCGTCTGGCCGGTCTCGGCCACGATGGCCTCGATGCGGTCGACCAAGGTGGTGGCGGTGGCGGCGTCATAGCGCGAGATGTAGTCCAGGCTGACATCGCAGAAGCTGCACTTCTTCCAGTAGCAGCCATGCGCCACCGTGAGCTTGTTCCAGCGCCCGTCCGACCAC
>CAISYQ010000087.1 GCA_903889735.1 uncultured Methylibium sp. | reverse complement strand
TTCGCAAACAGGTCCACCACCGAGCCCGCCGCGCCGGTCTTGGGGTCGGGCGTGCCGAAGACCACGCGCTTGAAGCGGGCGTGCATCAGCGCCATCGCGCACATGGCGCAGGGCTCCAGGGTCACGTAGAGCTCGCAGTCGGGCAGGCGGTAGTTGCCCAACCGCTCGGCCGCCTGGCGCAGCGCCACGATCTCCGCATGCGCGGTGGGGTCGTGGGTGGTCACGGGCCGGTTGTAGCCGGTGGCGATGATGCGGCGCTCACCAGCCTGCTCGCACACGATCACCGCACCCACCGGCACCTCGCCCACCTGCCAGGCGCTGCGGGCCTGGTCCAGCGCGGCGCGCATGGCGGATTCATCGGCGTGGGAATTGACCTCGGCGTCCATCGTCAGGGTGTGAAGCGGGCTCGGGCGCAGCGGCTGGCGGAAAACCCCAGGCTGGCGCGCGGTCGGGCCCAGGGTGAGGTCAGACCCACCACCCCCGCCGGCCGCGGCGCGCGGCCTGCGACCTGTCAGGGCTCCTGGCCCACACGCACGAGCAGCTTGCCCTGGTTGCGGCCCTCGAGCAGCATGTTGATCGCGTCGGGCACGCACTCCAGGCCCTCGAGGATGTGGGCCCGGTGCTGCAGCCGGCCTTCGGCGGCCCATTTGAGCAGGTGCTCGTAGGCTTCCTTTGCGTCATGCTGGGGATCGAGGATGACGAAGCCTTCCATGCGCAGCCGCTTGATCACCACCTGGGCGATGTTGCGCGGCCCGGCGGCGCTGAGGTCGTTGTAGGTGGAGATCATCCCGCAGGCGACGATGCGGCCAAACACGTTCATGAGCGTGAGCGCCAGGTCCAGCATCTCGCCGCCGACGTTGTCGAAATAGACGTCGATGCCCTTGGGGCAGGCCTCCTTCAGCGCGGCGGCGAAATCGTCCCGGCGGTAGTCAACCGCGGCGTCGAAGCCGAGCACCTCGGTCAGGTGGCGGCACTTGGCCTCACCGCCCGCGATGCCCACCACGCGGCAGCCCAGGATGCGGCCGATCTGGCCCACCAGCGAACCCACGGCCCCGGCCGCGGCCGACACCACCACCGTCTCGCCGGCCAGCGGCCGCCCGATCTTGACCAGGCCGCAGTAGGCCGTCATGCCGATGTGGCCCAGCAGGCTGAAATGGGCGGTGAGCGGCAGCGGCGCGATCGGCGGCAGCGGCATCACGGCCGCGGCATCCACCACCGCATGCTCCTGGCAGCCCCACAGGCCCTGCACGAAGGCGCCGACGGCATGGGCGCTGCTGCGCGAGGCCTCGACCACGCCCAGCGACACCGAGCGCATCACCTCGCCATGCTGCAGCATGGGCAGGTAGTTGTCGGCCGGGTGCAGCCAGATCCGCATCGTCGGGTCGATGGAGATGTAGATCGTGCGGACCTGCACCTGACCTTCGGCCAACGCCGGCAGGGGCGACTCGGCCAGACGGAAGTCCTCGTCGCGCACGCGGCCCTTTGGGTGGCTGGCGAGCAGGAGTTGGCGGTTGGCGGTTGCGGTCATCGAGGGTCTCCGTGGGATTGAGGGCGCATTGTCAGCGCATCGAGGTGGAGCGTTCGGCCGGCGAAGCACGCGGCCGAACAAACGGACCGGCTACAGCGTGTCGAGCAGGGGCTGGACCGTGGCCAGATCCCAGTAGTCCACCCAGCGCGTGATCAACCCGTCGCGGACGATGAAGAGACCCGCCACCGGCAGCACCAGGCGC
>CAISYQ010000086.1 GCA_903889735.1 uncultured Methylibium sp. | reverse complement strand
CGTGGCGCCAATCTGCGTGCCGAAGGCCTCGAAGAACTGCGTGGCCGTTCGCTTGGCCGAGGCATCGATCATGCGGCCCCCGATCTGACCGAGCTTGCCACCGACCGAGGCTGTCGCGGTGTACCGCAGCCGCGTGCCGCCGCCTTCCTCGGCGAGCGCCACGGTCGAGCTGCCGCTCGCGAAGCCGGCCGCACCGCCCGAGCCCTCGAATTTCAGGACGCATCCCTCGCCGGGTCGCACGTCGCTCATCAGGATCTTGCCGACGAAGCGCGCCCGCACCGGCCCCATCCTGATCAAGACCCGGACATGGGTCTCGGTCGGCGAGATCTGGCGCACCTCCTCCCCGCCGGGGATGCTGGCCAGCAGCACCTGCGGGTCGTTCAGCGCCTGCCAGACGCGCTCGCGGGGCGCGCCGATGAGGATGTCGCCGTTCAATTCCATCGCGTGCTCTCGCTTGCCTTGAAAGTCCGAAGAGGAACTCGCCGATCGTCTTTGATGGACCCGGCGAGCTCAGGGTTTTTCGCGGATGATGCTGTTGACCAACCGATCAACAATGCTACGAAACGTTGAGCAAATGGTAAATATGAAACGGTCCGGACTTACCCGATGCCCCGGCTTGGCGCCGCCATCGGCCGGCTCGGCCGCCTTGCCCGAGGTCCAGACCGCATGAACACACGCGCCAATCTTGCTGCCTCTGGCCTCCGCAAACGACTGTCCACGGCCGAGCGGGAGCGTCAGATCGTGGCCGGCGCGATCCGCTTCTTCTCGGACCGCGGTCTGGATGGTCAGTTGCGCGACCTGGCCAGGAACATCGGCACAACGCACGCTTTGCTCTACCACTACTTCCCGACCAAGCAGGCGCTGATCGACCGCGTCTACACCGAGTTGTTCGAAGGCCTGTGGAAACCCGAGTGGGAACGCATCCTCGACGACCCGAAGCTGGATGCCTCGACGAAGTTCAACCGCTTCTACAGCGACTACGCCAAGGCGGTACTCGACCGCGACTTCGTCCGCATCCTGGTGTTCAGCGGGCTCAGTGATCGCTGCATCCCGGACCGGTTTTTCGAGCTGCTGCGCAACCGTCTGTTTCCGCGCCTGATCCGCGAGACGCGCCGGCACTGCGGCGTCACGACCCGCGCCAAACCCAGCGCCCGCGAGCTGGAGCTGCTCATGGGCCTGCACGGCGGCATCTTCTACATCGGCCTGCGCCGCTGGGTCTACGAGCAGGCCGTGCACGGTGCCGAAGCCGTGGAGCATGACGAGGACTACATCCGGGACCGCGTGCAAGCCTACCTGTTATCGGTCAAGGATGTGCTCTATCCCGCCACCGCAAACCCTGCTGCCGCTCCGCTGGCGGTCCCTGCGAAATCCACCCGCGCTGCGGCGCAACGGAGGTCCTGACCATGGCTCTGACCCTGAACCACTTCTCGATCCGCACGACCGACCTGGAGGCCAGCCGGCGCTTCTACGCCGACGTCCTCGGGCTGAGCGTGGGGCCGCGCCCGCCGTTCCCGTTTCCGGGGCTGTGGATGTACCGTGGCCCGCACGATGACATGGCCAATGCCGTCGTGCACCTCATCGGGCTGGACCCCCAAGACCCCGCTGGCCTGGAACAGTACCTCGGTGGCCGCGGCACCACAGCGTTGGTCGGCAGCGGCGCGGTCGATCACATCGCCTTCTTCGCCGACGGCCTGGCCGCCATGCGCACGCACCTCAAGGCGCAGGGCGTGAGCTGCCGGGAGCGCACGGTGCCGGACATCGGCCTGCATCAGGTGTTCCTTGAAGACCCGAGCGGCGTGGTGATCGAATTGAACTACCCCGCCACCGAACTGCCCGCCGCAGCCGCCTGAAGCGGTCATGGCCCGCTTGCTCGTCGTTGGCGGATCGCTGGGCGGACTGCTGGTCGCCAATCTGCTGGTGCGCGATGGCCATGAGGTGCGCCTGCTCGAGAAATCGCCGCAGTCGCTGGATGGGCGCGGTGCCGGCATCGTCACCCACCCAGCACTTGGCGTCGCTCTGCGGCGCGCCGGTGTGGCGATCGGCGACGACGCGGGCGATGGTCTGCACGGGCTCGGCGCCCTGGGTGTGAGGGTGTCGGGCCGCGTGGCGCTGGATGCCCACGGTCAAGCTGTCGCTCGCCGCGAGTGGCCCCAGGTGCTGACTTCCTGGAGCCATCTCTACGTCCTGCTGTCGGCGGTCTTGCCTGCCGGCTGTGCGGCAATGGGTCGCACCGTCGTCGCGGTCCAGGCCGGTGAGCGCGGTGTGCGCGTTCATTGCGATGGCGGCGAGACCTTCGAGGCCGATCTGCTCGTCGCCGCGGACGGGTTCCGATCGACCGTGCGGGCGCAGCTGGCCCCCGAGGTGCAGCCGCAATACGCTGGGTACGTGGCCTGGCGCGGCGTGTGCGACGAGGCGGTGCTGTCGCTGCACACGCGCAGCACGCTGTTCGAGCGCTTCGGATTCGGGCTGCCAGCTGGTGAGCAGATCATCGGCTACCCAGTCGCCGGGGCCGGCAACGCGACCGCACCGGGCCAGCGTCGCTACAACTTTGTCTGGTACCGCGCTGCCGATGAGCGCGGCGCCCTGACCGCGTTGATGACCGATGCCGATGGCGAGTTCCATCCGGGCGGCATTGCACCGCACAAGGTGTCGTGGCGCCATGTGGCGCGAATGCGCGAGTCCGCGCGCGAGCTGCTGGCGCCGCAGTTCGCCGAAATCATCGAGAAGACCGCCCAGCCCTTTCTGCAACCGATTCATGACCTCACGTCGCAGCGCATGGCCTTCAGCCGCATTGCCTTGATGGGTGACGCCGCTTTCGTGGCTCGGCCCCATGTCGGCATGGGCGTGACCAAGGCTGCCGAGGACGCGATGGCCCTGGCCGACGCTTTGGCCGAACACGGTGCCTCGCCGGCCGCCTGGAGTGCTTACGAGGCGGCCAGGCTTGCCCCAAACCAGTCGGTGGTTCAACGCGCCCGACAGCTCGGTGCCTACATGCAGGCACAAGGCCGCGCCGATGCGGGCGAGGCGCGACGCGACGCCGAACAGGTGCTCCGCGAAACGGCCGTCACCCCCGACTGACCGGGGTCCTCAGAGCGCTCATTTCCCTTCCACCCCCCAGGAGACATCCATGGCCGACAGCCCCCCCGACAACCGCCGCCGCCGGATCCTCAATGCCGGCGCTGCAGCAGCGGCCTCGCCCTTCCTGTTCCACATCGCCCGGGCTCAGGGCGCGAACATCAAGATCGGCTTCCCGGTGCCGCTGACCGGGGCCTTCTCGGCCGAGGCGCAGGATCAGGTGCGCGCCGCCGAGATCGCCGTCAAGGACTTCAATGACGGCGGAGGCTTCAACGGCCGCAAGGTCGAGCTGCTGGTGCGCGACGACAAGCTCAATCCCGGTGAAGCCGCCACGCGCACACTGGAGCTGATCGAGAAAGACAAGGTGCAACTGATCGTCGGTTCGCTGTCGGCGGCCACGCAGTTGTCGATCAATGCGGTGGCCCGCGACCGCAAGGTGCTGTTCAACTCGATCAGCCAGTCGGATGCCATCAACGAGGTCAGGGACTGGAGCCTGTACACCTTCCACGAAGCGCTGAACCCTCACCTGACAGCCGGCGCCGTGGCGCGCTACGCTTTCCCCAGGTTCGGCAAGCGCGTGGTGTACCTGGCCGCCGACTACGCCTACGGCCACGAAATGGTGCGAGGCTTTCAGCGCGCCGGCGGCCCGCTTGGGGCGACCACCCTGGCCGACATCCGGCACCCGCTCGGCGTGGCCGACTACTCGGCGTTCTTGCCGCGCATCCAGGCCCTTCAGCCAGACGTGCTGGTGCTGTGCAACTTCGGGCGGGACCTGGTGAACGCGGCCAAGCAGGTGACGGACTTCGGCCTCAAAGCCAGGACCAAGGTCATCGCGCCGGTGCTGCTCTATACCGCGCGCCAAGCTGGCGGCGCCGAGGCCTTCGAGGGCCTCCTCGGCGGCACGTCCTACTACTGGGGCATGGAAGACAAGATCCCGGCGGCCAAGGTGTTCAATGACAAGTTCCGCAGGGCCCATGGCGGTGCCGTACCGTCTGACTACGGCGCATTGGGTTATGCCGGCGTGAAGAGTGTGCTTCAGGCGGTGCTGAATGCGCAGTCCGCTGACTCGCTGCCGGTCAGCATCGCGCTGCGCCAGCTGAGGTACAACTGGTACAAGGGTGAGCAGTTCTACCGCAAGTGCGATCACCAGTCCGTTCAGTCGGTGGTCATCGTCGAGTCCAAGTCCAAGGGCATGAGGGATCCGTACGACGTGTTCAACGTGCTCGGCATCGAGGCCGGCAACGAAGCCAATCTTCGCAGTTGCGAGGAACTGGGCCACAAGATCTCCGCCTGACCCGCGCCGGCCTCATCGTGGGGTCGGTGTCGCTGAACGAATGACGAGGATCCGCATGGGCGACATCACGCTGTCCCTTCTCCTGCTGCAGCTAATGACCGGCATCGCGCTCGGGGCCGTCTACGCCTTGTTGGCGCTTGGTCTGTCGCTGATCTTTGGCATGTTGAGGGTGGTGAACTTCGCGCATGGCGCCTTCTTCATGGTGGGTGCCTTCCTTGGCGTCTACTTTCTCGGGCTGACGGGCAGTTTCTGGTTCAGCCTGTTGCTGACGCCGCTGGCGGTCGGGGCGATCGGGTTGGTGGTCGAGCGCTTCCTCGTGAGACCGCTCTACGGGCGCGGTATCGACGATCCCTTGCTCCTGACCTTCGGGCTGTCCTACGTGATGATCGACGTGGTGCGCGTGGTGTTCGGCGTAGAAGGATTGGCGACCTCAACGCCGGCTGCACTGCGTGGTGCGGTGAATCTCGGCTTCGGCTATTTTCCGCTCTACCGACTCTTCCTGATCGGCGCAACGGCCCTTGTGGTGCTTGGTCTGTGGTTGTTCATCGAGAAGACGCGCTACGGCCTCATCATCCGCGCCGGCTCACGGGACCCCGAGATCGTGCGGGTGCTCGGCGTCGACATCTCGCGCGTGTGGCTCCTTGTGTTCGGGATCGGCACCGCGATCGCCGGGTTGTCGGGGGTTCTCGCGGCGCCAACACGCGCGGTGAACCCCGAGATGGGCATCTCGGTGCTGGCCGAGTCCTTCGTCGTGACGGTCGTCGGCGGCATGGGCTCCTTGCCGGGGGCCGTGGTCGCCGGCCTGCTCGTCGGCGTGGTGGTCAGCATGACCTCGCTGTTCGCGCCGGACTTGGCCGAGCTGTCGATCTTCGTGCTGATGGCGGTGGTGCTGCTGATCAAGCCGAACGGATTTTTCGGCAAAGCGGGGTTGATGGGCTGATGGACACCCACCGCATGTTCGAGGCGGTTGCCCGCCACCGTGTGGCCGCGGTGATCGCGGTGCTGATGGTGTTTCCGTGGGTCATGCCCTACGAGGCACTCGCGATCAATATCCTGATCTTCGGCCTGTATGCCGTCGGCTTCAACTTGCTGTTCGGCTACACCGGCATGCTGTCCTTCGGGCACGCCGCCTTCCTCGGTGTCGGCGGCTACTTGTGCGGCATCGCCATCGTCAGCTTCGGCTGGCCGTGGTGGGCGGCGCTGGCCGCCGGGGTGATCGCGTCCGCGGGCCTCGGACTGGCGATGGGTTTCCTCGCGATCCGCACCCGTGGCATCTATTTTTCGATGGTCACGCTGGCGCTCGGACAGATCGTCTACTACGCCTTTTACAAGGCGGAGCGTTGGACGGGCGGCGAGAACGGACTGCGAGGCGTCCGCGTCCAGGCGATCGACCTGTGGGGCGGGTCGATCGATTTCGTCAATCCGGTCCACAAGTACTACGTGATCCTCGCCTTCGTGGCCGGAGCGCTGTGGTTTGTCTCGCGCGTTCTCGCCTCGCCCTTCGGCGCCGTGATGGAAGCGATCCGCGAGAACGAGCACCGAGCGGCTGCCTGTGGCTACGACGTGGCCCGCGCCAAGCTGCTCGTGTTCGTTCTGTCGGCCGCGCTGTGCGGGCTGGCAGGCGCCCTGAGGGCGCTGCACTTGTCGATCGTGCCCATCGATTCGCTGCACTACCTACTGTCGGGCCAGGCGGTGATGATGTGCCTGCTCGGTGGGGCGGGTACTTTCTTTGGACCGTTTGTCGGCGCAGCCGCCTTCCTCTACCTCGAGGACGTGACCACCAGCGTGACACCGCACTGGATGGCGGCCGTCGGGGTGATCTTCATGGTGTTCGTGCTGTTCTTCCCTCGCGGCGTCTGGGGTTCGGCGCTGCACGGGTTGCGCCGCCGCGTTGTCAAGAAGGGCGACTCGGCGTGAACGCGACACCGATTCTCGAGGTCGACCGCGTCAGCGTACGCTTTGGCCACTTTGTTGCGCTGAGCCAGGTCAGCGTGGCTTTTCAGTCCGGCATGCTGACGGCCATCATTGGCCCCAACGGCGCCGGCAAGAGCACCTTCTTCAACGTGTTGAGTGGCGCGGTCTCGCCGAGCGCTGGCCGCGTGCGGTTCCAGGGCCAGGACATCACCGGGCTGGCGCAGCATGCGTATGCACGCGTTGGCATCGCCAAGAGCTTCCAGATCACCAACGTGTTCAAGCAGCTCTCGGCCCATGAGAACGTCCGTGTGGCCGCGCAGGTTCGGGAGGCGCGTTTCCAGCTTTGGCGGCCGCGGGGCGCGATGAAGACGCTGATCGAAGAGGCGGACCGGCTGCTTGAGCGGGTGGGTTTGGCTGGCTGCCGTGACAACAAGGCCGCTGATCTCGCTCACGGCCAGCAGCGGGCACTCGAGATCGGGATGGCACTGGCCAGCGACCCTGTGCTGCTCCTGATGGACGAGCCCACGGCGGGCATGTCCCCCGAAGAGACGGCTGCGATGATGGACCTGATCAGCGATCTGGCGACCGAGCGCACGCTGGTTCTCGTGGAGCACAAGATGAAGCTGGTGATGGGGCTGTGCGAGCGACTGATCGTGCTGCACCACGGCGAGTTGCTCGCTGACGGTACGCCGGCCGAGATCCGCAACAACACCCAGGTTCGGCGCGTGTACCTCGGGGAGGGCTGACACCATGCTCCACCTCGAAGGCCTGAACGCTTGGTACGAGCGCAGCCATGTCGTGCAGGATGTGTCCCTGGAGGTGCGTCGCGGTGAAATTGTCACTCTGATGGGCCGCAATGGCGCCGGCAAGACGACCACCTTGCGCAGCTTGATGGGGCTTGTCAGCCAACGCAGCGGCAGCATGCGCTTCGATGGCCATGACATGCTGGCGGCGCCGGTGCATGCGCGGTTTCACGCGGGCCTCGCCTATGTGCCGGAGGAGCGTCGAATCGTCGCTGGCCTGACCGTGCGTGAGAACCTGCAGCTCGGTCTCATCGCAAGCCCGAACCGCCACCAAGTACCGCGGTTGATCGACGAGATCGCCGAGACCTTTCCCCGGCTCAGGGAGCGGCTCGACCAGGAAGCGACCTCGATGTCCGGCGGCGAGCAGCAGATGCTGGCGATCGCGCGGGCCATGATGGCCAGGCCCAAGATGATCTTGCTCGATGAGCCGTCGGAGGGCATCATGCCGCTGCTCGTGGACGAAATTTTTCAGCTGTTCACTCGCATGAAGCAGGCCGGTACGACGATCCTGCTCGTGGAGCAAAACGTGGAGCGCGCACTGCGTATCTCCGACCGCGCCTACATCCTTGACCAGGGTCGCGTGGTCCTCTGCAGCACCGGCCACGCATTGCTGGCCGATACCGCCGTCCAGGCGAGGTACTGCGCCGTGTGAGCGAGCCAGACCTGCGAGCCCAGCACGCAGCCACTCGCCCGAGGCGGGCGGCGATCTGGGCGGCATCCGGTACTGGAGGCGCCGCTCGCGCGAGAACGGCTACTGCGATGTCTTCAACCAGGACAACGTCACCCTGGTCGACATGAAGACGGCCCCCTTGCAGAAGATCACGCCAACCGGTGCCATCACCGCCGACGGCGGCACGCATGCCTTCGACATCCTGGTGCTGGCCACCGGATTCGACGCCGTGTCGGGGGCCATCCTGCACATGGACATCACCGGCGCCGGTGGGGCCCGGATCAAGGACTATTGGAAGGACGGCCTGAAGACGCAGTTGGGGTTGGCGTCGGCCGGTTTCCCGAACTTCTTTTTCCTCTACGGGCCGCAAAGCCCCACGGCCTTCTGGAACGGCCCGAGCTCGGCCGGGCAGCAGGGCGAGGTGCTCGTGCAACTGGTGAAGCACCTGCGTGATCAGGGCTGCACGCGGTGCGCGTCGACCCCACAGGCGGATGCCGATTGGGCGCAGCTGCTCGATGACATCGTCCAGCAGAGCCTGATCCCTCTGGCCGACTCCTGGTACATGGGGGCGAACATCCCCGGCAAGAAGCGCGAGAGCCTGAACTTCACCGGCGGTGTGCCCCTGTACCTGCAGAAGTGCCAGGAATCCGCGGACTCGGGCTACCAGGGCTTCGTGATGTCCTGACCGCGACGGCTCGCGAAAGCCGGGGTCCACCGGGGTCCGCCAGGGTCCGTTCAGGACCGCTCAGACCGACCAATCCAGGGGCTTCCCGGGCTGTGAGCGCCCGTGACCTGCGCACACGGCGCAGAGGCTCAGGCCCCGTGGCCCTTGATGTAGGTCTCGAGGAAATTGATCTGCTGGCCCATCTCGCGGATACGGTCCTTGACCACATCGCCGATCGAGATCACGCCCACCACCCGGCCGGCGTCGAGCACCGGCAGGTGACGAAAGTTGCGCGAAGCCATCAAACCCATGCAGGCCTCCAGGGGGTCGGTCGGCTTCACCGTCATCGGCTTGGAGGTCATGATCTCCTTCACCCGGACCTCTTTGGCATCGTGTCCCGGCAGCAAGACCTTGATGGCGCAATCGCCCTGGGTGACGATGCCCAGGAGCTGTTGGCCGTCCAGCACCATGACCGAGCGCACATGTTTTTCCCGCATCAACTGCAAGGCGGTGACCACCAGGTCTTCGGGGCCCACGCTGACCAGCGTGGTGGGTTGCGGCTTTTGGGCAAGGCAGGTCTTGACGGTCGTCACGGTAGGTTCCTTCGGGGGGCGGTTGCGGGGCTGTAATTGCGCCCGGCAGCGATGCTAGCGTGCTCCCTGGGCACATTCACGCAGTGAGGCTGGCGTCAAGTTCTGACTGGCTGCGCCCCAGCGTGAACTGGCTGCGATGGGGGGACGAGCAGTACCCGAAGCTGGTGTTCTTCCGGCACCTGCTTGCCTCCGATGCCTTCCCCTACTCGGTGCAACAGGTCGTCAAGGGCTGCCCGGCGAATTGCCT
>CAISYQ010000085.1 GCA_903889735.1 uncultured Methylibium sp. | reverse complement strand
GGGGGAGCTCGTTGGCAATGCGGTCGATGCTCCAGTCCACGTCGAGCGGGTCGGCGCAGGCCCAGCAACTATAGCGTTGGCGGCGCAGGGTCTGGGCGGCCCACTCGCTCGAGATGTAGTCTTCGGGGGCCCAGGTGAAGCCCTTGGCGAGGTCGGCGGCGCGGTGGGCCTCAATGCGGTTCTGGCTGGCGCGCCAGTTCGACCGCAGCCCCTCTGAGCCGTCGACCAGGATGATGTCAAGGGTGCCGCAGCGGCTGACGGCAGTCCTCATCCAGCGGTGGGTCGCCATGGCGCTGCCGTGGTCGTGGATGTAGATGCGGTCGCCAAGGCTGAGCCCCTGCGTGCTGTGGCCGGTCCTGCAGTAGGGCCGCTTCAGGTAGCGCCGCGCCGCAGCCGTGGTAACGATGCGCTGGGACCCATCGGGAGCGGTGAGGGTGAGCCCTGTGTCATCAACCTCGAGGACCGTGTAAGACTCGTTGCTGGCAATCCGGCCGCCGCGGCAGCGAACCCCGTCGACGCCGAGCAGCTCCTGGCCAACAGCATACTCGTCCGCGAAGGTCTCGCCAATGATGCTGTGGGCCCAGTGGTCGACGCGGGCCATTGTCGAGCGCGTGGCAGCGAGGTGGGGGAACCCCGCGTCGGCCTCAGTGAGGTCGCTGAACTTGATGGTGCGGAGCCCGGCATCGCGCAGGATAGCAGGCACGGGCAGAGCCTCGGCGCGCAGCTCGTCGCAGAGCTTCATCATCCGAGCGCGGTCGGCGGGGTCCGTAACGCGCTTGCTCACCTGGAGACAGATGCGGCGGGGGAACATCGTGGCGAAGGCCTGCTCATACCAGGCATCGCTGTCGACACACAGGTCCTGCCGCACGGGGGTGAGCTGGCCAGGGTCGCCAGCCATCGAGTAGCTGAAGTCGGGATGCTTCTTCATAAACTCGGCCATCCAGCCCACTTGGTGAACGGGGTAGAGGTAGGCCTCCTCGAAGTGGATGTGGGTTACGCCGGTGAGGTCGTAAGCCTTCTTGTAGTCGCGGCCGTCCTCGGTCTCGACCGCCAGGCGCCCGCAGAGCTCGTGGAGGGTGATGGCCCGGTAGCCCTCTTTCACAAGCTGGGTGACCAAGGCATTCCAGGGGCACACGATGAGGCCGGTCTCTTTCTGGCCAGTTCTCTCCAGCCAGATTTTTATCAGGAAGGTCTTACCGGCCCCGGGCACAATCGCTTCGAGGGCGATGGCGGTGCGCCGCTGGCGCTTGGTGAGGCCTGGGGCGGCACCCTCTTTGAACGCCGCGTTGATATCGGCCAAGACGTCTTCGATGCTGTTCCCGACAGCCTCGCAGCGGGTTGGCATCAGCGCGTCGACCTCAGACCAGTCGCCGCGGGCGGTCGCCTCCTCGTCGCGGAGGTAGATGCGCTCGCACACGGGCACCGGCACAGGGCGCAGCAGCGCGGCCGGGCTCTCGTCCAGCGGCGCCGGCTTCATCTCGGGCAGCCCCTTGGGCAGCTGCTTCAGCGTCCCGACAACGTCCCAGCCGGTGAGGCCGGCG
>CAISYQ010000084.1 GCA_903889735.1 uncultured Methylibium sp. | reverse complement strand
GCTGGTCTGGGGGGAGCGGCTGCCCCGCGGCGCCGGCTACCGCGTGCGGGTCAGCGAGCTCGGCGAGCCGCTCCCGGCCGATCCGGCGGAGGCTGCTGCGGCCGTGAACCGAGCGATGGAGCGCCTGATCCTGCAGTGTCCTGGCCAGTACCTCTGGGGCTACCACCGCTACAAGTCGCCGCGCGAGATCGCGAAGGACACCCATGCCTAGGGCGCTGGACGGCGTTGTGAACAAGGCGTGGCGCGCCCTGGGCAGCCACGCCCTCCTGGCGCTGCTGTGGGGGCTGCACCTGCTGCCGCTGCCCCTGCTGGCCGGCCTGGGCCGCGGGCTCGGCCGCCTGCTGTGGGGTCTGGCGGGGGGGCGGCGGCGCATCGCCCTGCGCAATCTCTCGCTGTGCTTCCCGGCCTGGACCGAGGCGCAGCGGCTGGCGCTGGCCCGCGAGCACTTCCAGTGGCTGGGCCGCAGCCTGCTGGAGCGCGGTCTGCTCTGGCACGCCTCGCCGGCGCGGCTGCGGCGGCTCATCCACATCGAGGGCCCGGCCAGCTTCGCCGACACCCATCCCGGCCCGGTGATGTGGCTGGCGCCGCACTTCATGGGGCTCGACGTGGCGGGCGCGGCCATCCAGCTCTTCGTGGCCCGGCCCGGCTGCTCGATCTACCAAGCCCAGAGCAACCCGGTGTTCGACGCCGCGCTCAAGCGCGCCCGGCTGCGCCATGGCAATGCCAGGATCTTCTCCCGCCGCGAGACGGCCCGGCCCCTGATGCGCGCCATCAAGGAGGGCATGGGTTTCTTCAACCTGCCCGACATGGATTTCGGCCCCAAGGATGCCGCCTTCCTGCCCTTCTTCGGCGTGGCGGCGGCGACGCTGCTCGCCCCCTCCCGCATGGCGAACCTGCTGGGCATGAAGGTGCAGCCGGTGATCGCCGAGATGCTGCCTGGTGGCCGCGGTTACCGGGTCCGTTTCTTCGAGCCCTGGGCCGATTTCCCCACCGCCGATGCCGAGGCCGACACCGCCCGCATGAACCAGTGGATCGAGTCGCGCATCCGCGAGAACCCGGCGCAGTACCTGTGGGTCCACAAGCGATTCAAGACGCGGCCGCCTGGGGAGGCGCCGCTGTATTGAGGAGGTGAGGAGGGGCCGGGCGCATTCCGGCCCGGGCGCCTCTCAGAGGCCGAGCGCGGCGCGGTCGATCCGGTGGTTCTGTGGGCCGGCGCTGGCGATCTTGAGCGCGCCGACGCGGTTCCCCAGCTCGGCGCAGCGCGCCAGCGGCCAGCCGCGCTCGAGGCCATAAAGCAGGGCACCTCGGAAGGCATCTCCGCAGCCGGTCGGGTCGACGACGGCCTCGGCCGTCACCCCGGCCACCGTTTGGCAGACACCACGCTCCCAGACCTCGCAACCCTGGGCACCCAGCGTGACGACGACGCCGCGCAGGTGCGAGCGCGACAGCGCCTCGATCGACTGCCCGGTCCGCTCGGTCAGCATGCGGGCTTCGTAGTCGTTGACCGCCACCCAGCTGGCCTGCGAGACGAAACGGCGCAGCTCGTCGCCGTCGAACATTGGCAGCCCCTGGCCGGGATCGAAGATGAAGGGGATGGCCGCGTCGGCGAGTTGCTGGGCGTGCTGGATCATCGCGTCACGCCCATCGGGAGCAACGATGGCCAGGGCCAGGCCGTCGCGCGCCGGCACCGCGGTGCGCTCGGCGAACTGCATCGCGCCCGGGTGGAAGGCGGTGATCTGGTTGTTGTCCTGGTCGGTGATGATGATCGCCTGGGCGGTGTAGCTCTCGGCGATGCGCGCGACCAGTCCGAGGTCCAGGCCCCAGCTGCGCATGCGCTCCAGGTAGTCGTCGCCGTCGGCGCCCAGGGCCGCCAGCACCACCGGCGTGCCGCCCAGCTGCGCCAGTGTGTAGGCGATGTTGCCGGCGCAGCCGCCGAACTCGCGCTTGAGCGTCGGCACCAGGAAGCTGACGTTGAGGATGTGGATCTGCTCGGGCAGGATCTGCTGCGCAAAGCGGCCCGGGAAGGTGGTGATGGTGTCGAAAGCGAGGGATCCGCAGATCAGGGCCGGCATGGGAACTCCGAGTCGGTTCAGGGGCGGGGCGGGCGCGCGCGCCTCCCCGGGCGTCAGGGGTAGAAGAGTTCGACCGTGTAGCCGTTGGTGGGCTGGCCGCTGATCGTGAGCGCGGCCTGGACCTGCCATTCGCCGCCCGGCGACAGGGTGGTGGCCAGCGTCTCGCCGTCGGGGGCGCGTCGGAAGTCCGCGGGGCCGAGCATCCGCCGGGCCAGCAGGGTCCCGCGGGCATCGGTCAGGCTCAGGTCCACCGAGGGCATGGCCAATTCCACCGTGTCGCGGTTGCGCAGGGTCATGGTCAGCAGGAAGGTGTCGGCGCGCCCTTCCGGCGCCAGGCCGCTGGCCTCCACGGTCAGCGCAGCGACCTTCTTGAGCGCCTGAAGCTCGCAGCCCAGGGGTACGCACAGCGCCGTGAGCAGGGGCCGGGCGGCCGGCCACCGCGCCGCGAGGTGGTCACGGAAGTGCACGGTGACTTGCAGGGCGAGCGCCAGCCCCAGCAAGGCCGCCGCTGCCAGCAGGATCCCGGCCGGCGGCCGGCGCCAGGAGGCCTGGGTTTCGCCCTCCTGCAGGAAGCCGGGGGTGGCCGGCATCGCTGGCGCCGCGTCGGCCCTGGGCGGCACAGGATTGCCCCGAAGGTCGGCCGGACGCTCGACCTCGGCCTCTGCATCTTTGTCGTTCCGCCAGCCGGGCTCCGCCTTGAAGCCGGGCTCCAAGTCGGCGCGGAAGGCGGACTGAGGCTCGAAATCGGTATGGGGATCGCTATCGGACGCGGGGGCGGTTCTTGCCGCAGCGGGCTCGGGCGCCGACCAAGGGGCGGGTGCCGGTGCGTCGAAGGCGTCGGCAGGCTCCATGGGCGCGGGCGGCTGCCCAGCCTGCTCGGGCTCGGGGGGCGCTTCCTTCTCCAGGTCGAACAGCGTCTCCAGGCCGTTGAAGACCTCCTGGCAATGGCCGCACCGCACCCAGCCCTCGGAGATCTTGAGCTGGTCCTGGGTGACGCGAAAGACCGTGCCGCAGGCGACGCAACGGGTGGCGAGAGTCATGTCAGCAATGATGCCATCGGTGCGGCGGGAGTCGGGCGGGGGCGGCTCAGCCGGGCCGCCGCGCCGTCATCAGGATCCAGCCGTCCTCTTCGTCGCTGACGGCCAGCGCGAGCCAGGGCGCATAGGCGGCCTGCAGCTCAGTGGCCTGGCGCGCCAGGATCCCGGCCAGCACCAGGTGGCCGCCAGGTGTCACATGGGCGCTCAGCAGCGGCGCCAGCAGTTTCAGCGGGGTGGCGAGGATGTTGGCCAGCACCAGCGGATAGCGCCCTTGCGCGGCGCCCGCCTGCTCGGGCAGGCCGGCCTCGAGGGTGACCCCGTTGGCGGTGGCGTTGTCGCGGGTGGACTGCACGGCGGCCGGATCGATATCGACCGCCACGACCTGCGACGCACCGAAGCGCGCCGCACCGATCGCGAGGATGCCGGAGCCGCAGCCGTAGTCCAGCACCCGGGCGCCGCTCACGCTGGCGGCATGTTCGGCCAACCAGCGCAGGCACATCCGCGTCGTCGGGTGCGTGCCGGTGCCGAAGGCCAGGCCCGGATCGAGGCGGATCACCTGCTCGGCTGCGGGCGGCGCGTCGTGCCAGGAGGGAACGATCCAGAAGCTCGGCGTGATCTCCACCGGGGCGAACTGCGATTGCGTGAGCCGCACCCAATCCTGCTCGGCCACGGGTTCGATGGCCTGAACGACCACCTCGTGACGCGTTGCGCTGGCCGGACCCGCCAGTTCGGCAGCCGCCGCTTTCGCTGTGGCCTCATCCGCGAAGAGTGCCCGGAGTGTGGAGCGCTGCCAGCCCGCCTTGGGGGCGGGCAGCCCCGGCTCGCCGAAGAGCGCCTGCTCGGCCGGCGTGTCGGCGTCGGCGTCCTCGACCGAAACGCTCAGCGCGTCCAGATCCATGAGCGCATCGGAGACCGCTTCGACCGCTTCTTCGGGGGCGCCCAGTACCAGTTCGTGCATCTTGAGGGGTCTCCTGGCTAGCGCTGCCGGGCCGCGCTAGCAGGCGCCGGGCACCACCCCGGCGCCGCGGGTCGGATGGGGCAGGCCATCAGCGCTTGCGCTGAGCCATCCAGCTTTCCAGGTAATGGATGCTGGTGCCGCCCTCAACAAACCCGGCATCGACCACCAGCTCGCGGTGCAGTGGAATGTTGGTCTGTATGCCCTCGATGACGGTCTCGATCAGCGCGGTGTTCATGCGTGCCAGCGCCTGGTCGCGGGTGTCGCCGTGGGTGATGATCTTGCCGATCATCGAGTCGTAGTTCGGCGGCACGAAGTAGTTGGTGTAGGCGTGGGAATCGACCCGCACCCCCGGCCCGCCCGGCGGGTGCCACATCGTGATGCGCCCCGGCGAGGGCGTGAACTTGTAGGGGTCCTCGGCGTTGATGCGGCACTCGATCGCATGGCCCCGCAGCTCGATCTGGCGCTGCGTGAAGGGCAGCTTCTCGCCGGCCGCCACGCGGATCTGCATTTGCACGATATCGATGCCAGTCACCAGTTCGGTCACCGGATGCTCCACCTGCACCCGGGTGTTCATCTCGATGAAGTAGAACTCGCCGTTCTCGTAGAGGAACTCGAAGGTACCGGCGCCCCGGTAGCCGATCTTCTTGCAGGCTGCCACGCAGCGCTCGCCGATGCGCTCGATCACGCGGCGGGGGATGCCGGGGGCGGGCGCCTCCTCGATGATCTTCTGGTGGCGTCGCTGCATCGAGCAGTCCCGCTCGCCCAGCCAGACCGCGTTGCGGTGCGAGTCCGCGAGCACCTGGATCTCGATGTGGCGCGGGTTCTCGAGGAACTTCTCCATGTAGACCGTCGGGTTGCCGAAGGCCGCGCCCGCCTCGCTGCGCGTCATCACCACCGCGTTGAGCAGCGCCGCCTCGGTGTAGACGACGCGCATGCCGCGTCCGCCGCCGCCGCCGGAGGCCTTGATGATCACCGGATAGCCGACCGCCCGGGCGATCTTGACGATCTCCTTCGGGTCCTCGGGCAGCGCGCCCTCGGAACCCGGGACACACGGCACGCCGGCGGCCTTCATCGCGTCCTTCGCGCTGACCTTGTCGCCCATGATGCGGATCGACTCCGGGCGCGGACCGATGAACACGAAGCCGCTCTTCTCGACGCGCTCGGCGAAGTCGGCGTTCTCGGAGAGGAAGCCGTAGCCCGGGTGGATCGCCTCGGAGTCGGTGACCTCGGCGGCGCTGATGATCGCCGGGATGTTCAGGTAGCTCTCGCGCGACGGGGCCGGGCCGATGCAGACCGACTCGTCGGCGAGCTTGACGTACTTCGCCTCGGTGTCGGCCTCCGAGTGCACCACCACCGTCTTGATGCCGAGTTCGCGGCAGGCCCGCTGGATCCGGAGCGCGATCTCGCCGCGGTTGGCGATCAGGATCTTGTCGAACATCGCCCGGTCACTCGATCACGAACAGGGGCTGGCCGTACTCGACCGGCTGACCGTTCTCGACGAGCACCGCCTTGACCGTGCCGGCCTTGTCCGACTCGATCTCGTTCATCAGCTTCATCGCCTCGACGATGCACAGCGTCTGACCTTCCTTGACCTGCGTGCCCACCTCGGCGAAGGGCGGCGAGTTCGGGTTCGCCGAGCGGTAGAAGGTGCCGACCATCGGGGACTTGACGACGTGGCCGGTCTCGACCGGCGGCGCGGCGTCGACGACCGGCGCCGGGGCCGGTGCGGCGGCGGGCGCAGGCGCCGGGGCCTGCTGCATCGGCATCGGCTGCATCTGCATCGGTGCCTGCATGTAGCCCTGCGGCATCGGGGTCGGGCCCTTGACGATGCGCACCTTGCCTTCGCCCTCGGTGATCTCGAGCTCCGAGATGCCGGACTCGGCAACGAGGTCGATGAGGGTCTTGAGCTTTCGCAGATCCATGGGAATGTCCTGGCGGTTGGGCGTCGGCGGTCCGGTCGGCTCAGCGCCGGACCGTCTCGATCGCGAACTGCAGCGCACACCGGTACCCGGTCGGGCCGAGTCCGGCGATCACTCCGACCGCGAGGTCGGAGAAGTAGGAGTGATGACGGAAGGGTTCACGCTTGTGCACGTTCGAGAGGTGGATCTCGACGAACGGAATCGCGACGCCGGCGAGCGCGTCCCGGATCGCGACGCTGGTGTGCGTGTACGCAGCCGGGTTGATCAGGATGAAGTCGACCTTCGCGTCGCGCGCGGCATGGATGCGCTCGACGAGCGCCCCCTCGTGATTGCTCTGGAACGATTCGACGCGAACGCCCGCTGCCGCGCCTTCATCGCGCAGCATCGTGTCGATCTGCGCGAGCGTGGTCGACCCGTACACACCCGGCTCGCGGGTGCCGAGCAGGTTCAGGTTGGGGCCGTGAAGCACCCAGATCGTCTTGTCCATCGAACAGGCGGCCATTTCGCATCGAACGGCGCGGATTGTGCTCTCGCCAAGTGGGCACTGTCCAGCCTGTGGACTCCCGGATGCACGCCGGCGCATGCCGCGACGAGGGGTCGCCCCCGCCGCGCTCACCCGGTGAGGGACGCCGCCATCGCCTTCAGGCGACCGATGTCGACCCGCCCGAGCAGCCGGTGCGCGATCTGTCCGTCGCGGCCGACGAGGACGGTGAAGGGCAGCGCGCCGGCCTGGTTGCCGAAGCGGCGGGCGAGCTCGCTGCCGCCCATCCCGGCCACGACCAGCGGATACGAAACCGGATTCTTGGCGGCGAAATCGGCGATCTTGGCGGCGGAATCGACACCGATGCCGACCATGCCCAGGCCTTTGGGCGCGAGTTCGGCGTGGAGGGCGGACAGCTCCGGCATCTCCTCGACGCAGGGCGGGCACCAGGTCGCCCAGAAGTTGACGACCAGCGGCCGCCCCCTGAAGCGGCCCAGGTCCAGCGGCTGGCCGGCCGGGTCCGG
>CAISYQ010000083.1 GCA_903889735.1 uncultured Methylibium sp. | reverse complement strand
GATCGTCTGCTACCCGCTACCGCATTGCGTGGAGCACTCGGTGAGCACTTTGGGCCGGTGACACTCGCCAAAGCAACACCGCGCGTGTCAAACGAGGAAATTTACGAGCGAGCATTGCCGAGTACCGTGCAAGTGCTCGCCAACGCCAATCCCGGAGTTCATCAAGGTCGAGGAAGTTGAACCGAGAGGTCGGCTGAGGATCAGCCTGAACTCGCGCGCCCCCGGGTTGCGTAGGCTGTCATCGTGGCCGAGGGCACGGTGATGGCGTATTGAGGCGTGGCGCCACGGTCGATAACGGCCGGCCCCGGGAGGGCGAGGCTGGGGTGGTGACGACGAGCACCGGGCGGCGTGACAATCGAGACACTGCCCGCGGTCCTGCCCGACACGAGCGGGGAACGATCCAAGCTGCCGGAGTCTTGAATGAAGCGCGACGAAGTGCTTGCCCAACTTGCCGCCTGCAAGTCCACGCTGGTCTCCCGGTATGGAGTCGAGCGGCTGGCACTGTTTGGCTCGACCGCGCGGGATGCGGCCAGTGACGCCAGCGATATCGACATCCTGGTCGCCTTCGATGGCCCGGCCACCTCCGAGCGTTACTTCGGGGTCCAGTTCTTCCTGGAGGATCTGCTCGGGCGCCCGGTGGACCTGGTCACCGAGAAGGCGCTGCGGGTTGAGCTGCGCCCGTTCATCGAGCGCGAGGCCTTGCATGTCTGAGGTTCCCAGGCGCGAGTGGCGCTTCTACGTCGATGACATGCTCGCATTTGCCGAGAAGGTTGCGGGCTACACCGCGGGTCTGGATCAGTCGGCGTTCGTGGCCAATGGGTTGGTGTACGACGCCACGTTGCGCAACCTCGAGTTGCTGGGCGAGGCGGCCACCCACGTCCCGGAGGCGATTCGCGCTCAGAGCCCGCAGGTGCCTTGGCGGATGATGGTGGCAACACGCAATCGCCTGATCCACGGTTATCTCGGCATCGACAACGACACGCTGTGGAGCATCGTCATCACCGACGTGCCCGCCGTCTTGGCCGCGCTGCGCACGTTGCAGAAGTCCTTCTGAGGCTTTGAATCGACCGATCTGAGGGTCTGCAAGAGGATTGAGCGTGCCTGGGCACGGCAGTACCCAGGCAGCTTTTCAACCGGGCGCCTTCCCGGTTGCCGCGGGCTTGCGGCCACGCCGGCAGGCTTCGCTGCAGTAGCGCACCTCGTCCCAGTTCTTGGCCCAGGCGCGGCGCCAGCTCATGGGGCGGCCGCAGACAGCGCAGGGCTTGGCGGGCAGGGCCGCCTTGTTGCCCTTGTGGGGTGTGGCGCCCATGGGCGGTGGCGTGCCGGCGGTGGGTGGGGTCGGTGGTGCTGGCGGCTGGGCGCCGTCGGCCCGGTTCAGCGCCCGGCCTTGGGCACGCGGCCCATGAGGTAGAACTCGTCGTTGGGACGCAGCGAGAGCAGGTTGGCCATGCGGTTGGACAGGCCGAAGAGCGCGGTGATGGCGCCGATGTCCCAGATGTCCTCGTCGGAGAAGCCGTGGGCGTGGAGGGCGGCGAAGTCGGCCTCCTCGATGTCCTGCGCAGCGTTGCAGACCTTGAGCGCGAAGGCGATCATCGCGTGCTGGCGCGGGGTGAGGTCGGCCTTGCGCGGGTTGGTGGCCAGCTGGTCGGCGAGCAGGGGCTTCTTCTCGATGATGCGCAGGATGGCGCCGTGGGCCACCACGCAGTAGAGGCAGCGGTTGGCGCCGCTGGTGGCGACGATGACCATCTCCTTCTCGCCCTTGCTCAGACCCGACTCGCGCAACAGCAGCGCGTCGTGGTAAGCGAAGAAGGCACGGAACTCGTCGGGTCTGTGCGCAAAGCCCAGGAAGACATTGGGCACGAAGCCGGCCTTGGCCTGCACGGTGAGGATCTTGTCGCGGATGTCCTCGGGCAGGCCCGCAAGATCGTCCAGGCGAGGGGAGGGCCAGCGGCTGATGGCGAGTTCGTTCATGGATGCTTTCGGGGTTCGTTCGGTGTGTCGGGTTGGGGGGTCAGGTCTGGAACTGCAGCGCATGCAGACGGGCGAAGAGACCCGCCCGGGCCAGCAGCTCGGCGTGCGTGCCCTGCTCGATGACGCAGCCGCGGTCGAGCACCACCACCCGGTCGGCGGCCTCGATGGTGGACAGCCGGTGGGCGATGACGATCGAGGTGCGCCCGACCATCAACCGCTCCAATGCCTGCTGCACCAGGCGCTCGCTCTCGGAGTCGAGCGCCGAGGTGGCTTCGTCCAGCAGGAGGATGGGCGCGTCCTTGTAGATCGCGCGGGCGATCGCCAGGCGCTGACGCTGACCGCCCGAGAGTTGGCTGCCGTTGTGGCCGACGTTGCTGAGGATGCCCTGGGGCAGGCCCTCGGCGAATTCCAGCAGGTTGGCGCCGGCCAAGGCCGCACGCACCCGTTCGGTGTCGGGCACCTCGCCCAGCGCCACGTTGGCCGCCACGCTGTCGTTGAACATCACCACGTCCTGGCTGACCAGCGCGAACTGGCGGCGCAGGCAGGCGAGATCCCAGTCGGCCAGCGCCACGCCGTCGAGCAACAGGCGGCCGGCCGTGGGCTCCAGGAAACGCGGCAGCAGGTTCACGAGGGTGGACTTGCCCGCCCCCGAGGGCCCGACCAGGGCCACGGTCTGCCCGGCGGCGATGTCGAGATCGATCCCCTCCAGCGCGGGGGGCTGGTCCTCGCGGTAGCGCAGCCCCACGGCCTCCAGCTTCAGGGCCCCCTGGGTCCGGTCGGTTTGGTGCGAGCCGCCGCACTCGACCGGCGTGGACTCGATCAACGTCACGCTGCGTTGCAGGGCGGCCAGACCCCGCGTGATCGGGCCGGCCACCTGGGAGAGGTGGCGGATCGGCGTGATCAGCATCAGCATGGCCGTCACGAAAGACACGAAGCCGCCGATCGTACCGCCCTCGGCCCGCACCTGCCAGAGCGCCATCACCACCACCGCCGACAGCGCGATGGCGGAGAGGATCTGGGTCACCGGCGTGACCGCCGCAGCCGCCACGGTGGACTTCAGGGCCAGCTGGCGCAGCCGCTGGCTGGTCTCCCGAAAGCGCCCGGCCTGCTGGGCCTGCGCGCCGTGGAGCCTCACCATCCGCCAGGCGGCGACGTTCTCCTCCACCACATAGGCGAGCTCGTCGGTGGCGGTCTGGCTGCGCACGGCGATGGCGTGCATGCGCTTGCCGAACACGCGCATCGTCACGGCCACGGCGGGGAACAGCAGCGCCACGATCAGCGTGAGCTGCCAGTTCATCCACAGCAGGTAGCCGAGCAGCGCCACCGCCGTGAGGGTGTCCTTGACCAGGGTGAGCGCCGCGTTGACCAGCATCTGCGAGCCGGTCTGGACCTCGTAGACCACGGTGTTGATCAGGGCGCTGGCCGACTGCGCGCCGAAGAGGGCCGGCCGGGCATCGTTCAGCCGCGCGAACATCACCGTCCGCATGCCCAGCGTGCCCTCGTTCTGCGCCCAGGCCAGCGCGTACTCCGCCACGAAGCCGCCGACACCGCGCAGCGCGAACATGCCGATGATGGCCGCCGGGATCATCCACAGCGGCAGGTTGCCCTGCTGGAAGCCGTTGTCGAGCAACGGCTTCATCATCGCTGCCACCAAGGCATCGGTCACGGAGGCGACCGCCGCGCCAACCGCCGCCACCACCAGCGCCCAACGGGTCGAGGCGAAATACGGCCAGACGGCCTGGAGCTTGGCCAAGGGGGGGGAAGGCGGCGATGACATGCGGGCAAACAGGGCAGGCGCCAGAGCGCCGCGGCGATTATGCGCGGCACCGCTGGTATCCTTGAATGTCTGTTGAGATGGTTGTCCGGGCAGCCTTGCAGACCCGCCCGGCGGGGCATTCAATCCGACCCGCTGAACGTTTTGGGCGCCACTGGATCCACGCCGCTGCGCACCGCACACCTCTTTCCCACCGGCAGGCCGCGCCCACCGACCGCATGAAGACCCCCCCGATCGCTCCCCCAACCTCGCTGCTGAGGCGCTCGCTCATCGCCCTGCCCCTGGCCGGTCTGGCGGCGCCCGCCTGGTCGCAGTTCCGGGTCGAGATCTCTGGCGTCGGCGCCACGCAGCTGCCGATCGCGGTGGCGCGCTTCCGCGCAGAGGATGCCGCGCCCCAGCCGGTGTCGGCCATCGTGCGGGCCGACCTAGAGCGCAGCGGCCTGTTCCGCGGGGTGGATGCCGCCGGCAACCTGCTCGACGAGACCGCCGCCCCCTCCATGTCCGAATGGCGGGGCCGCAACGCCGACGCGCTGCTGGCCGGCTCGGTGATGAAGCTCGCCGATGGCCGTTTCGATGTCCGCTACCGGCTCTGGGACGTGGTCAAGGGCGCCGACCTGGGCGGCCAGAGCTACGCCGTCGAGGCCAACGACCTCCGCCTGGCGGCCCACCGCATCGCCGATGCCGTCTACGAGCGCCTCACCGGCGAGAAGGGCGTGTTCTCCACCCGCCTCGCCCATGTCACCAAGGCGGGCCCGCGCTACACGCTGTGGGTGACCGATGCCGACGGCGAAGGCGGGCAGTCGGCGCTCGCCAGCCCCGAGCCCATCATCTCGCCGGCCTGGTCGCCCGACGGGCGCGAGCTGGCCTATGTGTCCTTCGAGACCCGCAAGGCTGTGGTCTATGTCCAGGAGGTGGCCAGCGGCAAGCGCCGCGCCGTGGCGGCCTTCAAGGGCTCCAACAGCGCGCCAGCCTGGTCGCCCGACGGCCGCCAGCTGGCACTCACCCTCAGCCGCGACGGCGGCTCCCAGCTCTACCTGATGGAGCGCGACGGCAGCGGCGTGAAGCGCTTCACCCAGAGCAGCGCCATCGACACCGAGGCCGCCTGGTCACCCGACGGCAAGCAGATCTACTTCGTCAGCGACCGCGGCGGCGGCCCGCAGATCTACCGCCAGCCGGTGGCCGGCGGCAACGCCGAGCGCCTGAGCTTCAACGGCAGCTACAACATCAGCCCCGCGCCCAGCCCCGACGGCCGGCTGCTGGCCTTCGTGACCCGCGACGGCGGTGCCTTCCGCCTGCAGGTGATGGACCTGGCCGACGGCAAGGTTCGCGCCGTGGGCGAGACCCGCGACGACGAGAGCCCGAGCTTCTCGCCCAACAGCCGCCTCATCATTTACGCCACCCGCGACGCCGGCCGTGACGCGCTGATGACCACCACCGCCGACGGCCGGATCAAGGCCCGCCTCGTCTCCACCCTGGCCGATGTCCGCGAGCCCGCCTGGGGCCCTTACGGGCGCTGAGGACCGATGGACGGCATGACGGGACCGGCCCGTCCTGGCGCCGAGAGACAATTCCACCGGGGCCCGCCTGCGGGGCCGAGACCCATATTGAAGGAATGAAGGAGATCACCATGAAGAACATCACCCAGAACACCCTGCCGGGCACGCCGCCCTCCCGTCGCCGGTTCGCCCCGGCCCTGTCGCTGCTGGCGGCGCTGGCCCTGGCCGGCTGCGCCTCGAGCGTCAAGCTCGACGAGCCGCCGGTCGAGAACCGCACCCCCATCACCCCGGCGGCTGACGCGGCGGGCGCCGGTGCCGGCAGCAGTGGCAGCGCCTCGGGCGTGGCCTCGGTCGACCTGGCCGCCAAGTCCCAGGCCACCACCCTCGACAAGGTGGTCTATTTCGATTTCGACAGCTTCTCCGTCAAGGACCAGTACCGGGGCGTGGTGGAGGGCCATGCCAAGCGCCTGTCTGCCGACCGCGCCAAGCGCGTCGTCATCGAAGGCCACACCGACGAGCGTGGCGGCCGCGAGTACAACCTGGCCCTGGGCCAGAAGCGCGCCGAGGCCGTGGCTCGCTCCCTGGTGCTGCTGGGCGCGCAGGACGCGCAGCTCGAGTCGGTCAGCTACGGCGAGGAGCGCCCGGCGGCCACCGGCAGCGACGAGGCCGCCTGGGCCAAGAACCGCCGCGCCGAACTGCGCGACCGTTGAAGCCCGTGGCGGCCATGAACGTGCTGTCCGCTTCCCCGGCTTCAAGCGCGGCCCGCGCGGCCCGGCGCTGGTCAGCGCGGCGCATGGCCCGCCGGGCCGTGGCCCTGCTGGTCTGGTGCGGCGCGGCCACCAGCGCCAGTGCGGGCCTGTTCTCGGACGACGATGCGCGCAAGGCCATCCTCGACCTGCGCGCCCGTGTCGACCAGATCGAGCAAGCCGGCCGCAGCCGCGCCGACCAGCTCGAGCAGGCCGGCCGCGCCCGCGAGGCCGAGCTCCTGGAGCAGATCACCCAGCTCAAGCGCAGCCTGCTCGACCTCAACACCCTCATCGAGTCGCTGCGCGGCGATCTCGCCCGCCAGCGCGGCATCGACGAACAGCTGGCCCGCGACGTGGCCGACCTGCAGCGCAAGCAGAAGGACGCGCAGCAGGGCCTGGACGAGCGCCTGCGCCGCATGGAGCCGCAGAAGGTGGCCCTCGACGGCCGCGAGTTCATGGCCGAGGCCGACGAGACCCGCCAGTATGGCGATGCCGTGGCGCTGCTGCGCCAGGGGGATTTCGCCGCCGCCACCGCCGCCTTCACCGCCTTCCAGCGCCGCTGGCCGGCCAGCGGCTACGGCCCGACGGCGCTCTACTGGCTGGGCAACGCCCAGTACGGCAAGCGCGACTACCGCGAGGCCATCGCCAGCTTCAAGGCCTTGATGGCGGCGGCGTCGGACCACCCGCGTGTGCCGGAGGCGCTGCTCTCCATCGCCAACTGCCAGATCGAGCTCAAGGAGCTCAAGAGCGCGCGCCGCACCCTCGATGACATCCTCAAGACCCACCCGCAGAGCGAGGCGGCCCAGGCAGCGCGCGAGCGCATCGCCGCGCTGAAGTGACCGCCGCCGGGGTGGGCGGGCCGGCGAACGCCCCGGGCGACGCGGAGGCGGCCGCGCCGGGGCCGGTAGCCGTGCCCTATCAGGAGCCGGAGGCTGATCTCGAGCGCCGCTTTGGCGGGCTGCGCCGCCTCTACGGTGAGGCCGGCTATGCCCGGCTGCGGGCCGGCCGCGTGGCGGTGGTGGGGGTGGGTGGCGTCGGCTCCTGGGCGGCCGAGGCGCTGGCACGCAGCGGCGTGGCCGCGCTCACGCTGATCGACCTCGACCAGGTGTCCGAGTCCAACATCAACCGCCAGGTGCAGGCCCTGGACGCCACGCTCGGCCAGGCCAAGGTGGGGGCCCTGCGCGAGCGCATCGCCCAGATCCACCCCGGCTGCGAGGTGAGGGCGGTGGAGGCCTTCGTCGATGCCGAAGCCTGGCCGGCCCTGCTGACCGAGCCGGTCGATGTGTTGATCGACGCCTGCGACCAGCTCTCGGCCAAGCTGCTGCTGGCCGCCTGGTCGGTGCAGGCCGGCGTGCCGGTCATCACCGTGGGCGCGGCCGGTGGCAAGCGCCAGCCCGAGGCGGTGAGTGTGGATGACCTGGCCGCCGTCACCCACGATCCCCTGCTCTCGGCCCTGCGTCAGCGCCTGCGCCAGCGCCACGGCGCCCCCCGCCAGGGCCCCATCGGTCTGCGCTGCGTGTTCTCGCGCGAGCCGGTGCGTCGCCCCGAAGGCGAATGCGAGGTCGACGGCGGCCTCAACTGCCATGGTTACGGCTCCTCGGTCACCGTGACCGCCACCTTCGGCCTGGTGGCCGCCGCCCAGGCCGTGGAAAGCCTGATCCGCGCCGACCGAGTCCATGGCGCCCAGCGCGGAATTGTGGATAGAATGCAAGGCTCTCCCGAGGGTTGTTAGCTCAGTCGGTAGAGCAGCGGACTTTTAATCCGTAGGTCGCGCGTTCGAGTCGCGCACAACCCACCAAGATCCCTTCGGGAATCGACGTGAACCGGTTTCCCCGGGCTCTTAGCTCAGTTGGTAGAGCAGCGGACTCTTAATCCGTTGGTCGCAGGTTCGAATCCTGCAGGGCCCACCATCTCCTCGCATGTGCATATCGGCCACATGCCCTTCCACGCCGTCGACCTCCCCCACGCCAGCCGGCTGCTCAACCACGGCCCCACGGTGCTCGTCACGAGCGCGCACGGTGCTCGGCGCAACTTGATGGCCGCGGCGTGGTCGATGCCGGTGGAGTTCACGCCCCCGCGCATCGCGGTGGTGATCGACAAGTCCACCTTCACGCGCGAGCTCGTGATGGCCAGCGGCACCTTCGGCCTGTGCATCCCCGGCGCCGCGCTGGCCGAGGCCACCTATGCGGTGGGCAGCTGCAGCGGGCGCGAGGTGAGCGACAAGTTCGAGCGCTTCGGCCTGGCCGGTGCCACACGTCCCGGCCCCGTGCTGGGCGTGCCCGTGATCGAAGCCGGCTGCTGCGCCTGGATGGAGTGCCGGCTTATCCCCGAGCCGCACACTGAACAG
>CAISYQ010000082.1 GCA_903889735.1 uncultured Methylibium sp. | reverse complement strand
TGCCCGGCAGCTGCTTTGGCGAGACCCGCTACTTCATCACCGGCGTGACCCTCAGTACTGACATTCCTATCGGGCCCGGTGTCGTGGTTCCCACCCCGACAGCGCCAGTCTTGACACCGGAGCCTGTGGCGCCCGCACGCTGAAACTGGCCTTGGGTGGGGCTGGGCCTATTGCCCGCCCCAGGCTGGGCATACGCCGCCCGGGCGCCGACGGCTCCCGGGCAGCGCCAACCCCCGGGTTCTCAGGCCGGTACCGAGGGCAGCCCCGAGAGCGCCATGGCCAGTTCGGCTTCATCGTAGGGCTGATCAACCAGCTTGCCAGCCATGTAGCTGCTGTAGGAAGCCATGTCGAAGTGACCGTGCCCGCACAGGTTGAAGAGGATGGTCTCGCTGCGGCCCTCGGCCTTGCAGCGCAGTGCCTCGACGATGGCGCCCTTGACCGCGTGGTTGGCCTCTGGCGCCGGCACGATGCCCTCGGCCCGCGCGAACATCACGCCGGCCTCGAAACAGGCGGTCTGGTGGTAGGCGGTCGCCTCGATCAGGCCCAGTTCCTTCAAGTGAGAGACCAGCGGCGCCATGCCGTGGTAGCGCAGTCCGCCGGACTGGAAACCCGGCGGTGTGAAGGTGCTGCCCAGGGTGTGCATCTTGGTCAGCGGCGTGAGGTGGGCCGTGTCGCCGAAATCGTAGGCGTAGCGGCCGCGCGTGAGGCTGGGGCAGGCGGCCGGCTCCACCGCCACGAAGCGGCGCTTGCGGCCGCCGCGCAGCTGCAGCCCGAGGAAGGGCGTGGCGATGCCGGCGAAATTGCTGCCGCCGCCGGTGCAGCCGACGATGACGTCCGGGTCGTCGCCAGCCATCTGCATCTGCTCGATCGCCTCCAGGCCGGTGATGGTCTGGTGCAGCAGCACGTGGTTGAGCACCGAGCCCAGCGCGTACTTGGTGTCGTCGTTCGTCGCGGCGATCTCGACCGCCTCGCTGATCGCAATGCCCAGCGATCCAGGGTGGTTGGGGTCGCGGGCCAGGATGGCCCGTCCCGAATTCGTGAGGTTCGAGGGGCTGGGCACGCAGGTGGCGCCATAGGTCTCCATCACGGCGCGGCGGTAGGGCTTCTGGTCGTAGCTGACGCGCACCTGGAAGACCTGCACCTCGATGCCGAAGAGCGAGCCCGCGAAGGACAGCGAGGTGCCCCACTGTCCGGCACCCGTCTCGGTGGTGAGCTTGCGGGTGCCGGCCTGGGCGTTGTACCAGGCCTGCGGAATGGCGGTGTTGGGCTTGTGCGAGCCCGCCGGAGAGACGCCCTCGTACTTGTAGTAGATCTTCGCGGGCGTGCCCAGCATCTTCTCCAGGCGGTGCGCACGGAAGAGCGGGCTGGGTCGCCAGAGGCGGAAGACCTCGCGCACCGGCTCCGGGATCTCGATCTCGCGCTCTGTCGAGACCTCCTGCCGGATCAGCTCCATCGGGAACAGCGGCGCCAGGTCGTCCGGCCCCACCGGCTGCAGGGTGCCGGGGTGCAGCACGGCCGGAAGCGGCACGGGCAGATCGGCCGCGATGTTGTACCAATGGGTGGGCATCCTGCTTTCATCGAGCAGGAATTTGGTGCGCTGGCTCATGGGGAGATCCTGAAGAGGGAGGGCGGGGTGGGGGGAAGAGGGTGATCCGAAGCGGCAAGGGAGAGCGTCAGGGCAGCGGCTTGAGCGATTGAATAAACGCAGACGATACGTTGTGCCTCCTGCTTGCGGCCGAGATCCTAGCGCCGCCCTGCGCGGCCGCAAACCGCATTTGCCCTCGGGTCGCCGGGCCAGGCGTCCGCGCGGCATGTCAGCGCTCAGGGCGAGAACACCTCCAGCGCGCGGTCCAGCCCCCCTTCGAGGACGGACACCATGGCCACTTCGGCGACGGCGGGCTTGGGGTGGTAGGCGATCGAGAGCCCCGCGGCCTGCATCATCGGCAGGTCGTTGGCGCCGTCGCCCACGGCAATGGCCTGGTCCGTGGAGATGCCCATCAGCTCGCACACCTCCAGCAGCACGCGTTTCTTCTCGGCCCCGTCGACGATGTCGCCCCAGGGGCGGTCGAACAAGGTGCCGGTGAGCCGCCCCCCGGCCACGCCCAGGGTGTTGGCGCGGGCGAAATCCAGTCCTAACCGACGGCGGATGCGCTCGCTGAAGTGGGTGAAGCCGCCGGAGATCAGCAGCGTCTTCAGCCCGGCGGTCTGGCAGGCGCGCACGAAGACCTCGACGCCGGGGTTCAGGCGCAGCCGCTCATCGTGGACCCGCTCGAGCACGCTCTCGGGCACCCCCGCCAGCAGCGCCACCCGGCGGCGCAGGCTGTCCTTGTAGTCGGCGATCTCGCCGCGCATCGCCGCCTCGGTGATCGCGGACACCTCGGCCTTGCGGCCGGCGAAGTCGGCGATCTCGTCGATGCACTCGATGTTGATCAGGGTCGAGTCCATGTCGAAGGCCACCAGCCGGAAGTCCGACAGGCGCAGACCCGTTCTCAGGCCCCGCGTGACAAGGCCGTGCGTCGAAGCAGCGTGGGCGGTGTGGGTCATGTGGGGCGGGGTTGGCGGGGGTTGTGGGGGCGCTGCGGACGCGGCTGACGTCGCTGACACTCAGGCGGCCGCCACGGCCTGGGGCGTTCCCAGCGAGCGGAGCACGTCGCGCACGAACTGTGCGCGGTCTTTGGGGTCGGGCAGGGCCTTCTCGATGCGAAGCTTGTCGTTGCCGGCCAGCTTGATGTGGCGGTTCTTCTGCACCAGCTCGATGATGCGCAGCGAGTCGATCGGCGGGTTGGGCCGAAAACCGATGTGCATGAGCTGCGGGCCGGCGTCGATCTTCTGCACGCCGTAGGACTTGGCCAGCACCCGCAGGCGGTGCACGTCGAACAGGGTCTGGGCCTGCGGCGGCAGCTTGCCGAAGCGGTCGACGATCTCCTCGAGCATGGCGTCGATTTTCTCGCCCTTGTCGGCCGTGGCCAGGCGCTTGTAGAGCGACAGCCGCACGTGCACGTCGCCGCAGTAGGCGTCGGGTAGCAGGGCCGGGGCGTGGAGGTTGATCTCGGTGCCGGTGCTGGCCGGGTTCAGCAGGTCGGCGATGTCGGCACTGCGGCCGGCCTTCAGTTCGCGCACGGCGGTGGCGAGCATCTCGTTGTAGAGCTGGAAGCCGACCTCCATCATGTTGCCACTCTGGTGCTCACCCAGCACCTCGCCGGCGCCGCGGATCTCGAGGTCGTGCATGGCGAGGTAGAAGCCCGAGCCCAGCTCCTCCATGTCCTGGATCGCCTGCAGGCGCTGCGCGGCCTGCTTGGTGAGGCCCTCCACATCCGGCACCATCAGGTAGGCATAGGCTTGGTGGTGGCTGCGGCCTACGCGCCCCCGCAGCTGGTGCAGCTGGGCCAGGCCGAACTTGTCGGCCCGGCTCATGACGATGGTGTTGGCGGTGGGCACGTCGATGCCGGTCTCGATGATGGTCGAGCACAGCAGCAGGTTGTGCTTCTGGCCGACGAACTCACGCATCACACGCTCCAGCTCGCGCTCGGGCATCTGGCCGTGGGCCACCGCGATGCGCGCCTCCGGCAGCAGCTCCTCGAGCGTGCGGCGGCGGTTCTCGATGGTCTCGACCTCGTTGTGCAGGAAGTAGACCTGGCCGCCGCGCTTCAACTCGCGCAGCACCGCCTCGCGGATGGTGCCCTTGGACTCGCT
>CAISYQ010000081.1 GCA_903889735.1 uncultured Methylibium sp. | reverse complement strand
GCCACCGAGAAGCTCGTGCTGCGTGCGCTGATCGACCGCATCCGCAACGATGGCCGCACCATCCTGCTGATCGAGCATGACGTGAAGCTGGTGATGGGGCTGTGCGACCGCGTCACCGTGCTCGACTACGGCCGCCAGATTGCCGAGGGCGTGCCGGCCGAGGTGCAGCGCAATGCGCAGGTGATCGAGGCCTATCTCGGCGCCGGTCACGCGCCGCAGTGAACACAGGGGCGCAGTCGATGACGGAACCCGTCCTCAAGGTCAGCGGCCTCCAGGTGGCCTATGGGGGCATCCAGGCGGTCAAGGGCATCTCGCTCCAGGTCGGCCGCGGCGAGCTGGTCTGCCTGATCGGCGCCAACGGCGCGGGCAAGACCAGCACGCTCAAGGCCATCACCGGCCTGCTGCCGGCCAGCGACGGGCACATCGAGTTCATGGGCCGCGAGCTCCGCGGGCAGGGCCCCTGGGACCTCGTCCGCCAGGGCCTGGTGATGGTGCCCGAGGGCCGCGGCACCTTTGCCCGCATGACCATCACCGAGAACCTGCAGATGGGCGCCTTCGTGCGCGACGATGCCGAGGTGGACGCCGACATTGAGCAGGTGTTCACGATCTTCCCGAGGCTGAAGGAACGTCGACAGCAGCTGGCGGGCACCATGAGCGGCGGCGAGCAGCAGATGCTCGCCATGGGCCGCGCACTGATGGCCCGGCCGCAGGTGCTGCTGCTCGATGAGCCCTCGATGGGCTTGTCGCCCATCATGGTCGACACCATCTTCGGCGTGATCGCCGACATCCACCAGCGCGGCACGAGCCTCCTGCTGGTCGAGCAGAACGCCCGCCGGGCGCTGCAGATCGCCAGCCGCGGCTACGTGATGGAGTCCGGCGTCATCACCCTGGCGGGCGATGCGGGTGCGCTGCTGGACGATCCGGCGGTGCGGGCGGCCTACCTCGGCGAGTGAGCCGGGCGGCCCGCCACCGCGACCTCGCGGGGGCCGGTGGCCGCAGCAATCCGCCGGGCCCCAACCAGCATGGCTCAGCCGCCTTGCCGGTCCGCCTCGCTCGTGAAGCTGTCGGCGAAGAACTGCTCCGGTGGCAGCCCGCAGCGCCCACTGAAATCGCGCCGTGCCGCCTCCACCATCCCCGGTGCGCCGCAGGCATAGACCTGGTGGGCCGCCAGATCGGGCAGGTCGGCCATCACCGCCTCGTGGACCAGGCCGGTGCGGCCGGTCCAGGCGTCATCGGGTCCTGGCTCCGAGAGCACCGGTACGTAGCGCAGGTTCGGCATCTCGGCCGCGGCCTGCAGAGCCCATTCGTGCAGGTAGAGGTCGGCAGGGCGGCGGCAGCCCCAGTACAGCACCGCCGCGCGTGCGATGCCCTTGAACTTCATGTGCTCGATGATGGCCTTGATGGGGGCCAGGCCGGTGCCCGAGGCCAGCAGCACCAGGGGCGCGGCCGTGTCCTCGCGGAGGTAGAAGCTGCCGAAGGGCCCCTCGAGCCTCAGGATGTCCTTCTCCTTCATCGTGGCGAAGACCTGGTCGGTGAACCGGCCGCCCGGCATGTGGCGCAGGTGCAGCTCCAGCCCCTCGGCAATGCGGTGCGGCGCGGTCGCCATCGAGTAGCTGCGCCGCAGGCCGCCGGGCAGGATGAAGTCCACATACTGCCCGGCGTGGAAGCGCAGCTGGGCGTTGGCCGGCAGCTGCAGGCGCATGACCATCACGTCAGTGGCCGGGCGCTCCAGCCGGGTCACCCGACAGGGCATCTTCTGCACCGGGAATTCACCGGCGCCGGGCACCGTGCGCGCCTCGATCACCAGATCGGTCTGGGGCGTGGCGCAGCAGCTCAGGATCCAGCCGGCGTCCTCTTCGGCGACGCTGAGCGCCTTGAGCTGGTGGGCGCCGTGGATCACGCGGCCCTCGAGCAGGCGGCTCTTGCAGGAGCCGCAGGCGCCGTCGCGGCAGCCATAGGGCAGGCCGATGCCTTCGCGGATGGCCGCGGCCAGCACGGGCTCGTCGCGGGCCACCAGGAAACTGCGCCCGCTGGGCTGCAGCGTCACCTTGCACGTCATTGGGTATCCTCGCAGGCCGGGGAAACGGTTGCCCGGACAGCGCCCGGGAAACAGGGAGCGGGGATTGTGCCCGCGCGGGGTGGTCTGCCGTGGGCCTCGGGTGGTGCCGCTGGGTGTTGGCTCCGGCGCTCGTGTCCAGCCTTGGCTTCTGGCGTTTGCACCCGGCGTTTGCACCCGGCGTTTGCAATTGGCGGTGGCGGCCGGTGGCGGGCGGTGCCAGACAACCGACGTTCACCCAACACCCCGGCAGCGTTCGCCAACGGATCCACCAGGCGGCCCACCTGGGCCCCGCTCCACCACCTGCCTCGCTGGCCAGCCTCCCCCGAACCTTCCGCTCTCCATCCATCCCTCTGCCCATGTTCAACCCCCAACCCGGCCGCCCCGCCGCCTTCCGCCGGCCTCGCCTGCTGATCGTCGGCTGCGGCGATGTGGGCGAACGCGTCCTGCGCGGTTTGCGCGGCCGCTACCGGGTGAGTGCGCTGACCTCGTCGCCCGCCCGTTGCGAGGCCCTGCGCGGGCTGGGCGCCCGGCCCCTCATCGGCAACCTGGACGATCCCGCCTCGCTCGGCCGGTTGGCCGCGCTGGCGCCCCGACTGCTGCACCTGGCGCCCCCGCCCGGCCGCGGCGATGACGACCCCCGCACCGCCGCCTTGCTGCGGGCGCTGGCCCGCGGCGGGGTCACCCAGCGGCTGGTCTACGGCAGCACCACCGGCGTCTATGGCGATGCCGGCGGAGCCCGCTTCGACGAGACCCGCGCGGTCGCGCCCGCCAGCGACCGTGCCCGCCGCCGTGTGGCGGCCGAGACCCGCCTGCGCTGGTTCGGGCAGGCCTTTGGTGCCTGCGTGACGCTGCTGCGCATCCCTGGCATCTACGCCCTCGACCGCCTGGGTGGCGACCCCCGCGAGCGGGTGGCGCGTGGCAACCCGGTGCTGCGGCCCGAAGACGATGTCTACACCAACCACATCCATGCCGACGACCTGGCCCGGGCCTGCATCGCCGCGCTGCACCGCGGACGGCCGCAGCGCGCCGTGCATGTCTGCGATGACGCCGAGCTGCTGATGGGCGACCACTTCGACCGCATCGCCCAGTTCGCCGGCCTGCCACCGCCCCCGCGCATCACGCGCGAGGCCGCCGCCGCGCAGCTCAGTCCCATGACGCTGAGCTTCATGAGCGAGTCACGCCGGCTCGACAACGGCCGGCTCAAGCGCGAGCTGCGGGTGGTGCTGCGCTACCCCGCGGTGGAGGCGGCGTTTCAGGTGGCTTTGCAGGCAGCCTTGCAGGCTTGAGGGCTCGGCAGCGGTCGGAGGGACCGGCTTGGGCGCCCAGCCGTCGCCTGCTGGGCTCAAGGCAGCCCGGCAACCGTTGACACGCCGGCGCCATGGAATCGGTGCCGCGTGTTCAGATGCCCTTGACCCGGTGCAAGGCCTCAGACCGGTCCACGCTCTGCAGGGTGATGTCCAGGGATACCCCCTCGCGCTGCACCGTCAGCGTGATGTCGCGCTCCGCGTTGCCCCCGCCCCACAGTTGTTTGTAGAACGAGGCCAGGTCGTCGACGGCGACACCGTCGATGCGGCGGATCGCGTCGCCTTGCTGCAGCCCCGCCGCCTCGGCCGGGCTGTCAGCGCTCACGAATGCGATGCCCACGCCATCGGCGCCCTGGAGGCAGTTCACGCCCAGCCAGGCCCGACGGCTTGCGCTGGAGCGACCCTGTTGCAGCAGCTCGTCGTAGACCGGCTTCAGCAGGTCGATCGGTACAAACAGGTTGCCGGGTCCGCGCTCGTACTCGGCCGGGCTCTCGATCACCAGCAGCGAGCCGATGCCCAGCAGTTCGCCGCGGTCGTTGAAGAGACCCGCGCCGGCATGGTCGGTGCGCAGTGGCCGCGTGAAGAGCGCGTTCTCCAGATGGTATTCCCAGTAGCCCGAATAGGGCCGCCGGGCCGACAGGTTCGGTGCGCTGAAGGCGCGCTGTGTGCCACCGCTGACGAGCAGCAGCTTGTCCTTGCGGCGGACGACGGTGTCGCGCGCCAGCGGGACCGGCGCCACCTCCAGGGGCAGCAGCGCCTTCACCAGCCCAAAGCCGGTGACCGGGTCCGCCGCGAGCACCCGGGCCGGGACGCTGCGGCCCGAGTTCAACCGCAGATCGACTTCCTCGGCCTCCAGCAGCAGGTGGCCGATGGTCAGCACCAGGCCGTCCTGGCCGATCACCACGCCAGAGCCGTTGCGCAGCCCGCCCATCATGCGGTTCGTGGGCGCATCCGGCAGGGCCCTGACCTCGACGCCCACCACCGCCGCACCCGCCCGCAGCAGGGCCTGGCGGCGGGCCGACGGGGTGAGCTTCGAGGCAGCTTGCGGGCTGACGGACCGGGCGGCGCTCGCCGCTGGTTTTGGCGCGGTCGCGCTCGAAACCGGGCGTGGCGGTGAGGCGGCGCTCGGGGGAAGGGCCGGCGGGGCAGCTGAGGCGGCCGTGGGCACGGCCATCGCCCAGGCGATCAGCAGCGCGGCAATGCCGGGACGGAACCGCTCGCAGTGCCGCCACCGCTCAGTCCTGGAGGACGATCTCGGCTCGGTCGGTGTTTCCCAGGTCTTCACGCCATCCCCCCGGCGCGACATGCCCGCGCTCAGGTCGGGAGCATGAACTGGCGGAGCTTCCGACGGAAGCCTGTGGGCTTTGGTGCGGCCGGGCCGTAGCGGCTAGGCGGGGGGTGGGGCGGTGTGATCCGCTCGGGGCAGCGTTCGCGCCGCCTCAGCGGCGTCGCGGAGGAAACGGCGACTGGCCGCGCCAATAGCGGATCACCAGCCAGCCGCCCAGCATGCCGCCGAGGTGGGCGAAGTGGGCCACACCGCCCATCGGCGACATGACCCCGAGCAGCAGCTCGAGCCCGCCGTAGAGGGCCACGAAGGTGCGCGCCTTCATCGGGATGGGCGGGAACAGCGGCATCACCGTTCGGTGGGGGAACAGCATGCCGAAGGCCAGCAGCAGGCCGAACAGGCCGCCCGAGGCCCCGACCGTCGGGGCGGGGGAGCCCATCAGCATCGCGATCAGCAGCTGTGCGAGCGCTGCCGCCAGCACGCTGGCCCCGTAGAACTGCAGGTAGCGCCGCGTGCCCCACAGGCGCTCGATCTCGGCGCCGAACATCCACAGGCCGAGCATGTTGAAGAACAGGTGGCCGATGCCACCGTGCAGGAAGGCATAGCTGACCGGCTGCCAGGGCAGGAACCCGCCGCCCAGCGGCCACAGCGCGAACAGCCCCGTGAACCAGGGACCGACGAACTGGTCCAGGCAGAACATCGCCACATTGACCAGGATCAGGGCCTGGGTGATCGGTGGCAACGGCGGCATGGGTCGCGGAAAGAGAGGTGGGGGGAGCGAGCGCTGGTGCCTGAGGCCGGACTCGAACCGGCACACCTTGCGGCGGGGGATTTTGAGTCCCCTGCGTCTACCGATTTCGCCACTCAGGCTGGGTGCTGGCACTCGCAGACCGGATTATGCCTGCCGGGGGTGGGGCGGCGGATGCGCGGCGACAATCGAGGCCCATGCCCTGAACGGTGCGCTGCCGCAGCGCCCAGATCCCTCCATGCCAAGTTACCCGACCCTAGAAGACAGCATCGGCGCAACCCCGCTGGTGCGGCTGCAGCGCCTGCCCGGGACCGAGATGTCGCGGCGCGGCAATGTCATCCTCGGCAAGCTCGAGGGCAACAACCCGGCCGGTTCGGTCAAGGACCGCGCCGCGATCAGCATGATCCGACGCGCCGAGGAGCGCGGCGAGATCCGTCCTGGCGACACCCTGATCGAGGCCACTTCCGGCAACACCGGCATCGCCCTCGCGATGGCCGCGGCCCTGCGCGGCTACCGCATGCTGCTGATCATGCCGGAGGACCTCTCCATCGAGCGGGCGCAGACCATGCGGGCCTTTGGCGCCGAACTCATCCTCACGCCCCGGGCCGGTGGCATGGAGCATGCGCGCGACCTGGCCGATCAGATGCAGCGCGACGGCAAGGGCCGGGTGCTCGACCAGTTCGCCAATGCCGACAACCCGCGGATCCACTACGAAACCACCGGCCCCGAGATCTGGCGCGACACGGGCGGCCGCATCACGCATTTCGTCAGCGCCATGGGCACCACCGGCACCATCACCGGCGTGTCCCGCTTCCTCAAGGAGCAGAACCCCGGCGTGCGCATCGTCGGCGCCCAGCCCAGCGAGGGCTCGCGCATCCCCGGCATCCGCAAATGGCCCGAGGCCTACCTGCCGAAGATCTACGAGCCGCAGCGCGTGGACGAGACCGTCAGCGTGAGCCAGGCCGACGCCGAGGAGATGGCGCGCCGGATGGCCCGCGAGGAGGGCATCTTCGCGGGCATCTCGGCCGCCGGCGCCTGCTGGGCGGCCCTGCAGGTGGCGCAGACCGTGGAGAACGCCACCATCGTCTTCATCGTCTGCGACCGGGGTGACCGCTACCTGTCGACCGGCGTGTTCCCGGCCTGAGCCGGAACCGACCAGCGTCCCAACACGACCCACCCATGAAGTTCTGTCCCCAATGCGCCACCGCGCTGACCTGGCGCGCCGAAGCCGAGGACGGCGGCGAGAAGTCCCGCCTGCGCTGCCCGGCCTGCCGGTTCACGCACTGGAACAACCCCACGCCGGTGCTCGCGGCCATCGTTGAATGCACCGACCGCGGCGGCCAGCTCCTGCTGGCCCGCAACGCGGCCTGGACGCACCGCAGCTTTGCGCTGATCACCGGCTTCATGGAGGCGGGTGAGACGCCCGAGCAGGGCATCCTGCGCGAGGTGGCCGAAGAGACCTCGCTGCGCGCCGTGGCCGAGCCGGCCCTGATCGGCGTCTACGATTTCCAGCGCATGAACCAGGTCATCATCGCCTACCACGTGCAGGCCGAAGGGGAGATCACGCTCTCGCCCGAGCTGGCCGAGTACCGGCTGTTCGAGCCCTCCCAGGTGCGCTGCTGGCCGGCCGGCACCGGCTATGCGCTGGCCCGCTGGCTGCGGGCGCGGGGCATCGAGCCGCAGTGGATGGAGTGGGGCCAGCCGTCTGCCGTCAAGACGGCGGCGCAGCTCCTAGAATCGAACGCAGCTGATCACCACCGGACGCCCTGATGCACGCCGACAAGGAACTCGACACCCGCGGACTGAATTGCCCGCTGCCCATCCTGAAGGCCAAGAAGGCGCTGGCCGACATGGCCAGCGGCGAGGTCCTGAAGATCCTGGCCACGGACCCGAGCTCGGTGCGGGACTTCCAGGCCTTTGCCCGACAGACCGACAACGAGCTGGTCGAACAGCAGACCGAGGCCGACCAGTTCGTGCACTGGCTGCGGCGCCGCTGAGGCGTCTTCAGAGCGTCAGCGTCTTCAGGTACTCACGCATGCCGGCCCCGATTTCCGGGTGGACCAGGCCGAGTTCGATGTTGGCCTGCAAGAAGCCTTCCTTGCTGCCGCAGTCGTAGCGCTTGCCTTGGTAGGTGTAGGCGAACACCTTCTGTCGCCGCAGCAGCCCGGCGATGCCGTCGGTGAGCTGGATCTCGCCGCCCACCCCGCGCGGTTGTTGGCGGATCTCGGTGAAGACGTCGGGCGTCAGGATGTAGCGGCCGGCCACGCCCAGGCGTGAGGGGGCGTGCTCCGGCGCCGGTTTCTCGACGATGCGGGTCACGTCCATCATCCGGTCCGAGACCGGCGTACCGGCCACGATGCCGTAGCGCCGCGTGTGGTCGGCCGGGACTTCCTGCACCGCGAGGATCGAGGTTTTCCACTCGCGGAACTGCTCGACCATCTGCTGCAGGACGGGCGGCTCGCCGACCATCAGGTCATCGGCCAGCAGCACCGCGAAGGGCTCGTTCACGACCACGCATTCGGCGCACAGCACGGCATGGCCCAGGCCCAGGGCCTTGGCCTGGCGGATGTAGATGCACTCCATGTCATCGGGCTTGATGGTCCTCACCAGCTCGAGCAGTTCGCGCTTGCCCGAGGCCTCAAGCTCGTACTCCAGCTCCGGCGCGGAGTCGAAATGATCGGGGATCGCCCGCTTGCTGCGCCCGGTGACGAAGATCATCTGACGGATGCCGGCTGCGTAGGCCTCCTCCACCGCGTACTGGATCAGCGGCTTGTCCACCACGGGCAGCATCTCCTTGGGCTGGGCCTTGGTGGCCGGCAGGAAGCGCGTGCCCAGGCCCGCCACGGGGAAGATCGCCTTCTTGATCAGCATCGTTTGCGCTCCGGATCAGGGTGAAAAAACATTCTGTCACGCAGTCCCCGTCGAAGGCGCCGGCTCTTTTAGGGATGGCGTCTGCGGCGGTACCGTGCTGGTGCCGAGCTGTCGTGCGGCCTTCTGCGGGTGCAAGAGGGCTGCGTGCGGGCCGTTTCAGCCCAGGCGCTTGCGCTGCAACTGCACCCGCTCCAGCGTCGCGCCGAAATCGGCCAACCGCTGCCGCTCTTGCGCCACCACCGCGGCGGGTGCGCGGGCGACGAAGCTCTCGTTGCCGAGCTTGACGCCGGCCTTGGCGATCTCGCCCTCCAGGCGCGCGATCTCCTTGTCCAGCCGCTCGCGCTCGGTGGCCACATCAATCTCCACGATCAGCGCGAGCCGCGCTTCACCCAGGACCGACACCGGCGCGGCGGTGGTGGCCTG
>CAISYQ010000080.1 GCA_903889735.1 uncultured Methylibium sp. | reverse complement strand
TGGACGCCCAAGGCCGGGTGATCGGCGCTGCGCCAGTGCTGGTGCTGGCCAATGCGCTCGATGCGCAGCGACTGCTCCCCGCCAGCGCGGGCGCTTGGCCCCAGCGTGCGGTGCGCGGGCAGGTGAGCCTGTTGAACTCGGCGGATCCCGGCGCGCCGCGCCGTCCTCGCGTGGCGGTGGCCGGGGCCGGCTACCTGTTGCCCCTGCAGGAGGGTGCACTCCTCCTCGGCGCAACCAGCCAGGAGGGCGATGCCGACAGCCGCACCCGCGAGACCGATCACCACCACAACCTGGCGCAGCTGGCCGGGCTGGTGGGCGGCGATGCCTCGGCCTGGCGCTCGCTGGGATGGCAGGGGCGGGTCGGCTGGCGTGCGGTCACGCCCGACCGGTTGCCGCTGATCGGCGCCGTGGTCGATGCGGCCGCGGTCTCGGGCGCCGCAGGAGCCGCCGGCGGAGCACGCCCGCGCGCCGACCGGCCGCGCTTCGTGCCCCGCCTTCGCCGCACCGACAGCGGGCTCTACGTCTTCACCGGGCTGGGCTCGCGCGGCATCGGTTGGGCGGCGCTGGGTGGACAGCTGCTGGCGTCGTGGGTGGCGGGCTCGCCCAGCCCCTTGGAGGCCGATCTGCGGGAGGCGCTGGATCCGGCGCGCTTCGCGCTGCGCCCTTGAGTCTCAAGCTGGCGACTTGGGGGCAGGCCGACAGCGGTCACCCGCCATCACGCCCGCCGACGGGCTGGGCTACACGGTGGCGTTGCGCTGACGCAGCGACTCATAGAAGCACACCGCCGCGGCGGCCGCGACGTTCAGCGACTCCTCCCCGCCGGGCTGAGGAATGCACCGGACTTCGGTGCAGCGCGCGAGCAACTCGGGCGAGACGCCCTGCCCCTCATGGCCCAGCACCCAGGCGCAGGGATCGGGCAAGGGGCGCCCGGCGATCGAGAGCTCGGCATGCGGGCTGGTCGCCACCAGCGGCATCTCCAGCGCCAAGAGGCCATCCACCGTGATCGACTCCAGCAGGTGCAGCGCGAAATGCGCCCCCATGCCGGCGCGCAGCACCTTGGGCGACCACAGCGCGGCCGTGCCCTGCAAGGCGATCACCTGGCCCACACCCAGCGCGGCGGCGCTGCGCAGGATGCTGCCGACGTTGCCGGGGTCCTGCAGTCGGTCGAGCACCACGGTCGGCACGCCGGTCTGGAGACCGCGCCCTTCGCCAGCGACCTCCAGCACAAAACCGAGGCGGGCGGGCGATTCCAGCGGGCTGATCTGCGCGAACAGCGCGTCGGTGACGATGGCGATGCGCGGCGCCACCTCGGCCAGGGCGCGCAGCGTGGGGTCGTTCCAGCCCGATTCGCTGACCACGGCCTGGGCCGGCAGGCGCCCGCGCGCCACGCAGGCGCGGCACAGGTGATCCCCCTCCAGCCAGAGGCTGCCCAGCTGGCGATAGGCGCCTGGATCCTGCGCCAGCCGGCGCAGGCGCGCGAGCAGCGGGTTGTCGCGCGAGCTGATCCGCTGCGGGCCGCTGCTCATCAGCAGGATTGCACTGTGACGATCACTGCATCGGCGATCGCCGCCCGCACCGGGGCGAAGCTGCGGCGGTGCGCAGCGCAGGCACCATGTTCCCGCAGGGCCAGCAGGTGGTCCTGCGTGGGATAGCCCTTGTGGCGGTCGAAACCGTATTGCGGATACGCCTCATGCAGCGGCAGGCAGAGGCGGTCGCGGTGCACCTTGGCCAAGATGGACGCGGCCGAGATGGCCGCCACCTTGGCATCGCCCCCGACGATGGCCTCGGCCGGCATCTTCAGTGCCGGCAGACGGTTGCCATCGACCAGCACGCGGTGTGGCCTCAGCCGCAGCCCTTCCACCGCGCGGCGCATGGCCAGCAGGCTGGCCTGCAGGATATTGAGCTGGTCGATCTCCTCGGCGCTGGCCTCGGCGATGCAGCAACACAGCGCCCGGGCGCGGATCTCATCGAAGAGGCGCTCACGGCGGCGTGGGCTCAGGACCTTGGAATCGCCCAGCCCGGCGATCGGCTGCAAGTCATCGAGGATCACCGCCGCGGCCACCACCGGCCCCGCCAGCGGGCCGCGCCCGGCTTCATCGACCCCTGCGATCAAGCCAGGGGCGTCCCAGGACAGGTCCAGGGCGGCCTGCGCGGAAGCCACTGCTGCAGGTCGGATGCGACGCTCAGGCACCGATCACTTTCGCGATCGCCTCGGTGGCCGCACGGGCGGTGTCGCGGCGCAGGCTGAGGTGGAGCTCGGTGAATCGCTGGGCAACGCGCTCGCCCTCGGCGGGGCGGTCCAGCCAACGCAGGACCTCGGCAGCGAGTGCTTCGGGCGTGAGCGCATCCTGCAGCAGCTCGGGCACGATGAACTCGCCGCTCAGCACATTGGGCAGGCCCACCCAGGGTTGGTAGCGCATGTGGCGCATCAGTTGCCAGGAGAGCCAGGCGATGCGATAGCCAATCACCATCGGCCGCTTGAAGAGTGCGGCCTCCAGCGTGGCGGTGCCGCTGGCCACCATGACCACATCGCTGGCGGCCATCACCTCATGGGAGCGGCCGTCGACGAGTTGCACGGCCTCTTGGGCGCCCGCCTCGGCGACCTGCTGCTCGACCAGCGCGCGCAGGCCAGGCGCGATCGGCAGCAGGCAGCGCAGATCGGGCCGGGCGGCCTGCAGGAGCCGGGCGGCGCGAAGGAAGGCCGGTGCGATGTGACGGATCTCCCCGCGGCGCGAGCCGGGCATCACCGCGACCACGACGTCCTGCTCCGTCAACCCCAGCGCGGCGCGGGCGGCTGTGCGAGGCACCTCCAGCGGGATGGCGTCGGCCAGCGGATGGCCCACATAGCTGGCCGCGACACCGGCATGGGCCAGCAGTTCGGGTTCGAAGGGAAAGAGGCAGAGCACATGGTCAGCCGAGGCTGCGAGCCGATGGACGCGGCCGCCGCGCCAGGCCCAGATCGACGGGCAGACGAAATGAACGGTCTTGAGTCCGGTGCCCTTGAGCCGGGCCTCCAGACCGAGGTTGAAGTCCGGGGCATCGATGCCGATGAAGACATCGGGCCGCTCGGCCAGGAGCCGGTCACCGAGCTGGCGGCGCAGCCGAACGAGTTGGCGGTAGACCTTGAGCGCCTCGGCGTAGCCGTGCACCGCAAGCCGGTCGCTCGGCCACCAGGCCTCGAAGCCCTGTGCCGCCATCTGGGGCCCGCCGATGCCCAAGGCCTGGAGGTCGGGCCAGCGAGTCTTCAGCCCCCCCATCAGCAGGCCGGCCAGCAGATCACCGGAGGCCTCCCCGGCCACCATGCCGAGCTTCATGGCGTCAGCGCTTGGCCGCCCGCGGCGTCGGCGCCAGGGACTGTTTGCGCCAGCCTGCGGTGCCGGACAGGGCAGTACCGCTGCATGAGGATCGGCGCACCAGGATTCAGCGGACGATCCCGCGCCGAGAGGCCGCCAGGAAGCCCAGCATCAGTTCCACATCCGCGTTCTGGGCTTCGCCCGCTGGGGCCACCCGCTCCCCTTGGCCCGGTGGACCGGTCAGCGCAGCGATCGCCGTCTTGGAGGCCTCGAAGGTCAATCCCTCGCGGTACAGGAGGCGGTGCATCTGCTTGACCAGCGCGATGCGCTCAGGCCCGAAACCCCGGCGGCGCAGGCCCTCGACGTTGAAGCCGTGCACATGGGCCGGATTGCCATCGACCATCATGAAGGGCGGCACGTCCTGGGTCAGGGCGGTCTGGAAACCGGCCATCGCGTGCGCGCCGATCTTGACGAATTGGTGCACGCCGGTCAGGCCGCCGACGATGACCCAGTCATCCACCTGCACATGGCCGGCGAGCGTGGCGTTGTTGGCCAGGATGCAGTGGCTGCCGAGTTGCACGTCGTGCGCCAGATGGACATAGGCCATGACCCAGTTGTCGTCGCCGACGCGGGTGACGCCCTGATCCTGGGCGGTGCCACAGTTGAAGGTGCAGAACTCGCGGATGGTGTTGCCATCGCCGATCGAGAGCTCGGTCGGCTCGCCCGCGTACTTCTTGTCCTGGGGGGCGGCACCGAGCGAGCAGAACTGCCAGATGCGGTTGTCGCGGCCGATGGTGGTGTGCCCCTCGATCACGCAGTGCGGACCGATGGTGGTGCCACCGCCGATCGTCACATGCGGCCCAATGACGCTGTAGGGGCCGACCTGGACGTCGGCCGCAAGCCGGGCCTGTGGATCGACGATCGCGGTGGGGTGGATGGCGCTCATGCTGCGATCGGCTCGGTCAAGATGAAGCCCGTCAGGCGATCTGCCGCATCGTGCACATCAGCTGGGCCTCGCAAGCCAGGTGTCCATCGACGAGCCCGCGCGCGCTGAACTTGTGGATGCCCGCCTTGACGCGGTCGACCGTCACTTCCAGGATCAGCTGGTCACCCGGCTCCACGGGGCGCTTGAAGCGGGCGCCATCGATGCCGACGAAATAGATGACCGAATTCTTGTTGGTTTGCAGACCCCCGTCGGCAAAGCTGAGGAGGGCCGCCGCCTGGGCCAGGGCCTCGAGCATCAGCACGCCGGGCATGACCGGCCGGTGGGGGAAGTGCCCGGCAAAGAAAGGCTCGTTGATCGACACATTCTTCAGCGCCTTGATGCGCTGACCCGGCTCGACCTCGAGCACGCGGTCGACCAGCAGGAAGGGATAGCGGTGCGGGAGTTTCTCTAGGATCTGGTGGATGTCCATCATGCTGTGTTCTCCCGGCCGGCTTCGGCATCATCTTCTTGTTTCGGTACAGCGCCCGGCTCGCCAATGTGGCGTTCCAGAACGCGCACCCTCTGGCGCAGGGCATGGAGCTGGCGCAGCGTCACCGCGTTCTTTTCCCAGGACGGATTGTCATCGAGCGGGAAGAAGCCGGTGTAGAGGCCCGGCTTGGTGATGGACCGGCTGACGGTGCTCTGGGCCGAGATGTGCACGCCATCACCGATCGTCAGGTGACCGAGGATGCCGGCGCCGCCGCCGATCGTGCAGCGCTCGCCGATGCGCGTGCTGCCCGCCACGGCAGAGCATCCGGCCATGGCCGTGCCGCGGCCGATCCGCACGTTGTGTGCGATCTGGATCAGGTTGTCGAGCTTCACGCCGTCCTCGATGACGGTGTCGTCGAGCGCGCCGCGGTCGATGCAGGTGTTGGCGCCGATTTCCACCTCATCGCCGATGTGGACCGCACCGAGCTGCTCGATCTTGACGTAGCCCTCGGGCGTGGGTGCAAAGCCGAAACCATCAGCCCCGATCACGACGCCGCTGTGGACGATGCATCGCTGACCGACATGGCAAGCGTGCAGGACCGTCACCCGCGGATGCAGCCGCGTGCCTGCGCCGATCCGGGCGCCACGACCGATGAAACCCTGCGCGCCCACGACAGCCTGGTCGCCGATCACGGCATGCGCCTCGATCACGACCAGCGGGCCGATGCTCACACCCTGGCCAAGCCGCGCCTGAGGGTCCACCACGGCTGAGGGGTGCACACCGGCTGTTTCAGGCGGTCGGACGCGGAGCGCCCACCACTGGGTGAGGCGCGCAAAGTACAGGTAGGGATCGGGCGTGACGATGGCAGCGCCTCGCGCCACCGCCTCCGCGCGCAGGGCGGGGGCCACGATCACGCAGCCGGCCGCGGTGATTGCCAGTTGTGACCGGTAGCGGGGATTGGCAAGGAAAGCCACGGTCGAAGGCGTGGCGCCTTCCAAGGGGCCAATCCGGTCGAACCGGAGATCAGCGCAGCCCTCGAGTTCACCACCGAGGGCCTCGACCAGGGCGCCGAGCGTGACCGCGGGGTCGATCACGGCGCGGCGCACCGCCCTGTCGGCCTTACTTGGTCGCCGCAGCGCCGTTGAGCGCCTTGATCACCTTGTCGGTGATGTCGATGCGCGGACCGGCAAAAACGGCTTCCTGGAGGATGAGGTCGTACTTCTCGGTCTCGAAGATCTGTTTGATGACCTTGTTGGCGCGCTCCACCACAGCCGACAGTTCCTCGTTCTTGCGCTGGTTCAGGTCTTCCTGGAACTCGCGCCGCTTGCGCTGGAACTCACGGTCCTGCTCGACCAGGTCCCGCTGGCGGCGGGTGCGTTCGCCTTCCGCCAGGGTGGGGGCTTCCTTTTCCAGCTTGTCAGAGCTGCTCTTCAACCGGGCTGCGACTTCCTGCAGATCTTTCTCACGCTTGGAGAATTCCGTTTCGAGCTTGGCCTGGGCGGCCTTGGCCGGAACCGCATCGCGCAAGACGCGCTCGCTGTTCACATAACCGATCTTCAGTTCCTGGGCCTGCGCCGTGCAGACCCCGGTCATCAGCAGGCCCGTGACCAGCGCAGCTTGGAGCAATGGGTTTTTCATCAAAACGCTGTCCCGATCTGGAATTGAAACTTCTGGATTCTATCCTCGGGGACCTTTCGCAGCGGATTACCGTAGCTCAGTTTCAGAGGTCCCACCGGCGAAATCCAACTCAGGCCGATACCCGCGGATGAGCGCAGGCTGCTGAAGTCCATGGATTCCTTCTCACGCCACACATTGCCTGCATCCAGGTAGGCAAACAGCCGCAAGGTGCGGTCATTGCCGGCCCCCGGCACCGGCACATAAAACTCGGTGTTGAGGTTGAGGCGACGGTTGCCGCCGATATAGGCGCCGGTCACGTCGACCGGACCGAGTGAGCCTTGGTCGAAACCGCGCACCGAGCCCAGGCCGCCGCCATAGAAGTTCTTGAATACGGGGTAAGGCTTGCCGCCGAGACCGCGGCCGTAACCGAATTCGCCATTGAGTCCCAGCGTGAACTGCTTGGTGATCGGGATCCACTGCTGGATCTGGTAATTCAGGCGGGCGTACTTGGTATCGAGCGCCACGCTCCACTCACCGTTGAGGCGCTGGTAGCGCCCGGAGGTCGGCACGAGCGAGCTGTCGCGACCGTCGCGCTGCCACCCCACAGTGAGGGGCAGACTGCTGCTCTTGGCACCGAACTCCTCGCGGTAGAGGTAGTAGTTGTTGGGCAGGGACTCGCCCGCCTTGATCTCGGTGCGCTCGATGCCGATGCCGAAGAAGACCGTATCGAACTCGCTGAAGGGCACACCAAAACGGATGGCCGCACCGGGGGTGACCAGGGTGTAAGACTCACCTTGGCTGTTGATGGGCTTGGTGGTGCGGTAGTAGAAATCGAGCGCCCGGGAAATGCCGTCGACGGTGAAATAGGGGTCGACCGTACTCACCACGAGGCTACGGTTGTACTTGCTGGTGTTGAACTCCAGCCCCAGGTAATTGCCGCTGCCGAAGATGTTGTCCTGCCGGATGCCGGCGGTCAGCGACAGGCGCTCCGCGCTGGAGAAGCCAGCGCCGAGTTGCAGGTTGCCGGTCGGCTTCTCCTTCACCTCGGCGGTCAGGTCAACCTGGTCGAAGGCGCCGGGCACCTCGGCGGTATCGACGTTGACCTCGCTGAAATAGCCCAGGCGGTCGATCCGGTCGCGCGACAGCTTGATGCGGCGGCCGTCGTACCAGGCTGACTCGAGTTGTCGCAGCTCGCGGCGGATCACCTCGTCACGGGTCCGTGTGTTGCCCGAGACGTTGATGCGGCGGACATAGACGCGGCGGTTGGGTTCGGCCACCAGCACCACCTCGACGCGACCGTTCGCGCGGTCGATTTCGGTGCGGGGCTCGATGCGGGCGAAGGCATAGCCGAAGGTGCCATAGAGCTCCGTGAAGCGGCGCGTCGTCTCTGCCACCGCCTCGGCCCGGTAGGGCTCGCCGGGCTTGATCGCCACCAGCGACTGGAACTCCTCTTCCTTGCCGTAGAACTCACCCTCGAGCCGCACCGCCGTCACCGTGTAGGGCTGGCCTTCGGTCACGTTGATGGTGATCGAGATGCGCTGCTTGTCCGGCGAAATCGCGACCTGCGTGGAGTCGACGTTGAATTCGAGATAGCCGCGGTTCAGGTAGAAGGCGCGCAAGGTCTCGAGGTCGGCGTTGAGCTTGGTGCGCGAGTAGCGGTCGGTCTTGGTGTACCAGGTGAGCCAACCGCTGGTGGTCAGCTCGAACTGCTTGAGCAGCGCGCTTTCAGAGAACGCCTGGCTGCCGGTGATGTGGATTTCGCTGATCTGGGCGACCTCGCCTTCGATCACGGTGAAAGTCACGCTGACGCGGTTGCGCTCAACCGGGGTGATGGTCGTCACCACCTCGGCGCCGTAGAGACTGCGGGTCAGGTACTGGCGCTTGAGCTCCTGCTCAGCGCGGTCGGCCATCGCGCGGTCGAAGGGCAGGCCTTCGCCGATGCCAACATCCCTGAGCGACTTCGACAGGGCATCCTTGTCGAATTCCTTGAGCCCGACGAAGGTGACGTTGGAGATGAGCGTACGTTCCTCGACCAGCACCACCACGACGTCCCCCTCGACCTCGAGCCTCACGTCCTTGAACAGGCCGGTGGCAAAGAGGGCCCGCAGTGCCGCAGCCCCCTTGTCGTCGTTGTAGGTGTCGCCGATCCGGAAGGGCAAGGCGCCAAAGACGGTGCCCGCGTCGGCGCGCTGCAGACCCTCGACGCGGATGTCCTTGAGCACGAAGGGATCGATCGCCCAGGCCGGCAGGGCCTGCAGACCCAGAGCCAGCAAGCCCGCCAGCAGAGTGGGTCGCAGAGGCCCGGTGCCGGGCCGAGTGGGGGAAACGGCAGCAGCAGAGCGGGCTGCGCGACGGGGATCTCGTAGGGAGGACATGCGGTCAGTGCTGGCCCATCAGGCGGGCCACGTCGTTGTAAAGGGCGAGGGTCATCATCATCAGCATCACGGCCATGCCGCCACGCTGGAGCCGGTCGAGCCACAGTACGGAGACCGGGCGCCCTGTCAACCCCTCGAAAAGATGATACATGAGGTGTCCACCGTCAAGCATGGGCAACGGCAGCAGGTTCAAGACACCCAGGCTCACGCTGATCAGGGCGAGGAAACCCAGGTAGTGGGCCAGTCCGAGCCGGGCCGACTGGCCGGCAAAGTCGGCAATCGTGATCGGGCCGGTCAGGTTCTTCAGGGAAGCCTCACCGATGAGCATGTGGAACATCATCTTCAAGCTGAGCGCGGACACCTCCCACGTCTTGCGGGTCGCCTCGACCAAGCCCTCGAGCACGCCGTAGCGAACTGTCACCATGGTCGGCGGCTGGCCGATGTAGGCCTCAATGCGCGCCACGCTGGCGCCCGCACCGCCCTGGAGCGCGGGGGTCACGCTGAGATCGAGCCGGCGCTCGCCGCGCTGCACCGTCCAGGGCATGGGGGTCGGCGCGCCATCACGCTGCGAGGCGCGAATCGCCTGTCGAAGCTCGGCGGCATCCGCCACGACGCGACCCTCGACCTCCAGCACGAGGTCGCCCTCGACCAGACCGGCCCGCTGCGCTGGACCGCCCTCCACCACCCGCCCGATCACAGGAGGGCTGTAGACGGCACCGAGGCCGATCTTCTGCATCAACCCGGCATCGACCTCGCCCGGCGTCATCTCCTGCAGAGGCAATCTGACGCGTCGCTCGCCGCGCCCTTGCGAGTCGCTGACAAAGAGCGTCAAGGCGCGGCCTTCCAGGGCTGACTGGGTGAGTCGCCAGCGCAGATCGCTCATGGACCGAACCGGCTGCGGATCGTCACCCGCCTCGGCGCTGTCGCCCGAGGTGGCACGCACCCAATCGCCCGCCACCATGCCGCCGCGCTGGGCCAGGCTGCCGGCGGGCGGCGTGCCGATCAGGGCCTGGGGTTCTTCGACGCCGACCCAGTGCGATCCGGCGTACAGCAGCACGGCCAGCAGCAGGTTTGCGATCGGACCCGCGGCCACGATCGCCGAGCGCTGCCACAGCGGCTGCTGGTCGAAGGCACGGTGCTTCTCGTGATCCGCCACCTCCCCCTCTCGGGCATCGAGCATCTTCACGTAACCGCCCAGCGGGAGCATCGACAGCACGAACTCCGTTTCACCATGCTGACGGCGCCAGACCACCCGGCCGAATCCAATCGAGAACCGCAGGACCTTGACACCACAAGCCACCGCCACCCGGTAGTGGCCGTACTCGTGGACGGCGATCAGCAAGGCCAGGGCGCCCAAGAACGCCAACGCGGTGCTCATGGCGCCAGCGCCTTGACCCGCGCCCCGGCCACGCTGCGTGCCCGGGCGTCGAGCGCCAGCAGCCCTTCCAGGGACTCAGCCTCGCCGGCCTCCGGCAGGGCCTGCTCGACGGTGTGCAGGTTGACGGCATGGATTTGGTCAAAGCGCAGCGCACCCGAGAGGAAGGCCTCGACCGCCACCTCGTTGGCGGCATTGAGGACCGCCGTGCTGCCGGGTCGGGCCGAGAGCGTTTCCCAGGCCAGCTGCAGGCCAGGGAATCGCAGGGGATCGGCCGGCTCGAAGGTCAAGGCGCTCAAGCGCATGAAATCCAGCTGCTCGGCCCCAGAGATGACGCGCTGCGGCCACGAAAGACCGTAGGCGATCGGCACGCGCATGTCGGGTGTACCGAGCTGTGCGAGCACCGAGTGGTCGCAGCAGACCACCATGGAGTGGATGATGCTCTGAGGGTGGATCACCACGCGGATTGGAGCCGGCTCCAGGTCGAACAGCCCGCGCGCCGCCCTGACCTCGAGCGCCTTGTTCATCATCGTTGCGGAATCGACCGAGATCTTGCGCCCCATCACCCAATTGGGATGGGCCACGGCCTCGGCCGGCGTGACGTCCCGCAGGCTGAGCGGCTCGCGCGTGCGAAACGGCCCACCAGAGGCCGTGAGCAGGATGTGGTCGATGGTGGCCGGCCAGCGCTCGCGCTCCTCGGGCAGGCATTGGAAGATCGCCGAGTGCTCGCTGTCGATCGGCAGCAGCGTGGCGCCGCCCGCCTCCACCGCACTCATGAAGAGCGCGCCACCAACGACCAGGGCCTCCTTGTTGGCCAGCAACAGCCGCTTGCCCGCCCGCGCGGCTGCCAGGCAAGGCGGCAATCCAGCGGCGCCAACGATCGCGGCCATGACCGCGTCGACCTCCGGATGAGAAGCCACCTCCTCGAGGGCGGCTGCGCCGCAGAGCACGGTGACGCCGCTGCCTTCAAGACGGAGGCGGAGCTGCTCGGCGCGCAGGGCGTCCGGCAGAACCGCATAGCGCGGGCGCCAGGTCAGGCACTGCTGAGCGAGCTCCTCGACGCGATGCTGCGCCGTCAGCGCGAAGACCTCGTAGCGCCCCGGGTGGCGCGCCATCACATCGAGCGTGTTGACGCCGATCGATCCGGTGGAGCCCAGAACGCACACGCGCAGACGGGTCATGGGATTTTCCTCACAGAGAGGCCAGCGCCAGTGCCAGCGGAAAGACCGGCAACAGGGCGTCGATGCGGTCCAGGACGCCGCCGTGGCCAGGCAGCAGGGCGCTGCTGTCCTTCACCCCTGCGCTGCGCTTGACCAGGGACTCGAAGAGATCGCCCACCACGGACAGGCCCGCCAGGAAGAGCGCGCTGACGACCAGCCCGATGACACCCAGGCGCTCGAGCAGCAGGCTGTAGAGGCTGGGCACCGAGGCGACCACGCGCTGATCCAGGCTGACCCAGAGTACCGCCAACACCAGCACGCCCGCCATGCCGCCGGCCACGCCTTCCCAGCTTTTCCCCGGGCTGATGGAAGGCGCGAGCTTGCGGCGACCGAAAGCGCGCCCGCAGAAGTAGGCCGCGACATCGGCGGCCCAGACCAGCACGAAAATCGACAACAAGAAATTCACGCCCACGGTCTTGGCCTGCACCATCGCCAGCCAGGCCGTCACCAGCATCAACACGCCGAGAGACACCCTCAGACCCGCAGGGATGCGAGGCCAACCCGCCACGCCTTGGCCCAGGACCCAGGCGCCGCCCAAGACCCAGGAGGCCAGGGCCAGCCACCACAAGACGGCCGGCACGCCGTGGTCGCCCACCAGCAGATGGACAGTGGCGCTCAGCGCCGCAACCGCCAGCCCAAGGGTGACTGCCGATGCCCCCACCAGCCCATTGAGCCGGCCCCATTCCCAGCCGGCCGCGCCCACCATCAGCAAAGTGAGCAGCGCGAAAGGCCACAAGGAAGATGCCCACAGAGCGGGCAACAACACCGCAAGCAGCAGCAAGGCCGTGATGACGCGTTGTCCGAGCACAGTCCCGACCGAATCCGACTCAGCCAGCCGGCAGCGCTGCAGCCGTCTGCGGCGCCGCACCCTGGATACCACCGAAGCGCCGCTCGCGGGCGGCGTAGCTTGTGAGTGCCACATCGAGCTCGGCTTCACCAAAGTCGGGCCACAGGCAGTCGGTGAAATGCAGTTCCGAATACGCCGATTGCCAGAGCAGGAAATTGGAGATGCGGACCTCACCACCGGTGCGGATGAAGAGGTCCAGATCGGGCGCGTCGCTCAAGGCCATGTAGCTGCCTAGGCGCTCCTCGGTCAATTGCTCGGGCGGCACCCCATCCACCATGGCGCGGCGGCAGGCCTGAACCACATCCCACCGGCCACCGTAATTGAAGGCCACCGACAAGGTGATGCGGGTGTTGTGCGCCGTGCTGCTCTCGGCCTGGTCCCATGCTGCACGCACTTGCTCGGACACCGCTTCGCGGTCGCCAACGATGTGGATGCGAACGCCCTCGCGGGCCAGCTTGGCCAGATACCTCGATACCGCCATCAGCACCAGACCCATCAAGCCAGAAACCTCTTCTTCAGGCCGCTTCCAGTTCTCGCTGGAGAAGGCGAACACGGTGAGGTACTCGATGCCGCGATCGGCGCAGGCCCGCACCGTGTCGACCAAGGCATCCACCCCCTGCTTGTGGCCGACGAACCGGGGCAGGAAGCGCTTCTTGGCCCATCGGCCATTGCCGTCCATGACGATCGCCACATGGCGTGGCACCTTGGGCCGGTCCGGCCTGCGGGGGACAAGTGCAGGAGACGGGCTGGTCATCAAACCGCCAGGATTTCCGTTTCCTTGGCCTGCACCAGGCGATCGATCTCGGCAATGGTGCGGTCGGTGAGCTTCTGCACCTCATCCTGAGAACGCCGCTCGTCGTCCTCGGTGACCACCTTGTCCTTCAGGAGTTTTCGGGATTGCTCGTTGGCATCGCGCCGAAGGTTGCGCACGGCGACCTTCGCATCCTCGGCCGCACCACGAACCACCTTCACCAGCTGCTTGCGCCGCTCCTCGTTCAGCGCCGGCATCGGGACCCGGAGGAGATCGCCCTGAGAGGCCGGATTGAGACCCAGATCCGACTCGCGAATGGCCTTCTCGATCTTGGGCCCAAGGCCTTTTTCCCAGGGCTGGACGCTGATCGTGCGCGCATCCATGAGGGACACGTTGGCCACCTGGCTGATCGGCACCATCGCGCCGTAGTAATCCACCAACACCTGGTCCAGGATACCCGGATGGGCACGGCCGGTACGGATTTTTTGAAGGTCGTGCTGGAAGGCTTCGATGGACTTAGCGGCCTTCTGCTCAAGCGTCTTCTTGATGTCTGCGGTGCTCATCTTGAATTCCTGCAAACAGACTGGGCACGACGGTCACACATGGACTGTCGTGCCCTCGTCCTCGCCCTGCACCACGCGCTTGAGGGCGCCGGGCTTGAAGATGGAAAAAACCTGTATCGGCAGCTTTTGATCCCGGCACAGCGCAAAGGCCGTGGCATCGAGCACCTGCAGGTTCTTGCTGATCGCCTCATCGAAGCTGATGCGGGTGTAGCGGGTGGCCTGAGGATCCTTGTTGGGATCGGCGCTGTAGACGCCATCGACCTTGGTGGCCTTCAGCACGATCTGCGCACCGATCTCGGCCCCCCGCAGCGCCGCCGCGGTGTCGGTCGTGAAGAAAGGGTTGCCGGTGCCAGCCGCAAAGATCACGACCTTGCCTTCCTCCAGGTACTGGAGCGCCTTCGGCCGCACATAGGGTTCGACCACCTGCTCGATGCTGATGGCAGACATCACGCGCGCCGTCATGCCCTCTTGGCGCATGGTGTCGGCCAATGCCAGCGAATTCATGACCGTGGCCAGCATGCCCATGTAGTCGGCCGTGGCGCGGTCCATGCCCACCGAGCCGCCAGCAACACCGCGAAAGATGTTTCCGCCGCCAATCACCACGGCCACCTCGACGCCCATCTGCGTCACCTCCTGCACCTCCCTGACCATCCTCACGATGGTCGCGCGGTTGATGCCGTAAGCGTCGTCGCCCATCAAGGCCTCGCCAGACAACTTGAGCAGGATGCGCTTGAACGCCGGCATGCAAAGACCTTCCTGGAGGGGACTGGGAACGCAGAAAACTCAACGCCTCAATTCTAGGGTATCCCCGCGGTTCGCCCTCGCGGCGGACCGAAGGTGGAGACTCTTCTTACTGGCCCTTGGCCGCAGCGATCTGCGCCGCCACTTCGGCCGCGAAATCATCGGTCTTCTTCTCGATGCCTTCGCCCACGACATACATCGTGAAGCCCTTGATCGTGGTGCTGCGTTCCTTGAGCATCTGCTCGACCGTCTGCTTGTCATTCTTGACGAAGGTCTGGTTGAAGAGCGAGACCTCCTTCAGGTACTTCTGCACCGACCCCTCGATGCGCCGGGTCACGATCTCGGCCGACTGCGCGGGCTTGCCCGCAGCTTCGGCGAGCTTGGCATCCTCGGCCGCCTTGCCGGCCGCCACGGCGCGTTCCTTCTCGATCAGCTCATTCGGCACTTCATTGGAAGACAACGCCACCGGCTTCATGGCCGCGATGTGCATGGCCACGTCCTTGGCCGCCACGTCGTCGCCGACATACTCGACCACCACCCCGATGCGCGTGCCGTGAAGGTAGCTCACCAGCTTGGCGTCGCCCGAGAAACGCTTGAACCGGCGGATCGTCATGTTCTCGCCGATCTTGCCGATCAGGACGGCGCGAATCGCCTCGACTGTCTTGCCATCGATCTCGAGCGCAGAAAGCGCCGCCACATCGGGAGGCGACCGCATGGCCACCATCTCGGCCAGAGTCTTTCCAAAGCCCAGGAAATCGTCGTTCTTGGAAACGAAGTCGGTTTCACAGTTGAGCTCGATCATGGCGCCGGTTGTCCCGTCGATGTGCACGGCAACGATGCCCTCGGCCGTGACGCGCGAAGCAGCCTTGCTGGCTTTGCTGCCCAGCTTGACGCGCAGCAGCTCCTCGGCCTTGTCCATGTTGCCCTCCGCTTCGGTGAGGGCCTTCTTGCACTCCATCATCGGCGCGTCGGTCTTGGCGCGCAGTTCGGCGACCATGCTGGCAGTGATTGCGGGCATTGCGTTCTCCATTGGGGTGTCGCCAGCCATCAGGCCGAGCGATCACGGTGTGTTGAAAAAGATATGTTGAAAAAAAGGGGCTGAATCAGCCCCTGGACGAGTGCGCGTGGCGCGCTCGGTCAAGCGGCGTCGCTGACCTCGACGAACTCATCGCTGCTCTGGGCCGCGGTCACGAGCTCATTGACGGCATTGGCCTTGCCCTCGATGACCGCCTCCGCCACGGCGTGCGCATAGAGCGCCACGGCCTTGGCCGAGTCGTCATTGCCGGGAATCACATAGTCGATGCCCTCGGGCGAGTGGTTCGAGTCCACCACGCCGACGACCGGGATACCGAGCTTCTGGGCTTCCGCGATCGCGATCTTGTGGAAGCCCACATCGATCACGAAGATGGCGTCAGGGAGCGCACTCATGTCCTGGATCCCGCCGATGTCCTTTTCAAGCTTGGCGAGTTCGCGTTCGAACAGGAGACCTTCCTTTTTGCTCATGGTCTCAAGGCCCGCCTCTTTGCGAACCTGCATTTCCTTGAGCTTCTTGATCGAACCCTTGACGGTCTTGAAGTTGGTCAACATGCCGCCAAGCCAGCGTTGATCGACATAGGGCATGCCGGCACGCTTGGCTTCCAGGGCCACGACCTCGCGCGCCTGGCGCTTGGTACCGACCATCAGGATGGTGCCGCGCTTGGCAGCCAACGTGCGGGTGAACTTCGTTGCCTCGTTGAAGAGCGGCAGCGTCTTCTCGAGGTTGATGATGTGAATCTTGTTGCGGTGACCGAAGATGAACGGCGCCATCTTCGGGTTCCAGAAACGGGTTTGGTGTCCGAAGTGGACGCCGGCTTCCAGCATTTCACGCATGGTGATGGACATGATTTCTCCAAAGGTTGGTTCTGAAAACCGGTCAGAATCATTCTTGCGCCCGGAGCCAAGAGGCCCAATTTGGGAGCGCGAACGACACCTTTTGACGACCGGTTTCGCGGATGGTCTTCCCCTCATCGGCCCCCCAGACACCCATGCGGGTGTGAGGAAATCCTGATTCCGGAAAACCGGTGGAGTATACGCGCGCCATGTCCTGCGATACCGTTCAAGCCCACAGGGATGCCGAGGCTGAGCCCCGCAAAATGCCCTGCCTGGCGGGGGAGCAAGAGGCTGCGCCTGCGCTGGGCTGGCCCTTGTACGGCAGTGCGGCGCTGCGACAAATCGAGGCGAAGGCTTCCAGCGCACTGCCCCACCACACGTTGATGCAACGCGCGGGCCTTGCAACAGCAAAGCTCGCCTTGGCACTGGCACCACAGGCCAGGCGCATCTGGATCGCTGCGGGGCCCGGCAACAATGGCGGCGACGGCTTCGAAGCCGCGTTGCACCTGCATGCCGCAGGCAAGGAGGTGCACGTGAGCCATTGGCCTGCTGCTGCGAAGCCACCCGCAGATGCGGCGGCCTCGCAGCAGCGGGCACTTGCCGCGGGCGTGGGGACCATCCTGGGTGGTGGCCCGCCACCTGGCTGGGCGGCTTCAGACTTGGCCGTTGATGCGCTGCTGGGCATCGGCGCGACCCGCACGCCCGAAGGCGCCCTGCAAGACGCGGTCAACCAACTCAACTCAGGCGCGGCGCCCGTGCTGGCCATTGATGTGCCTTCCGGTCTGGACGCAGAGCGCGGCATTTGCTTCGGTACGGTGGCCGTCCGCGCCACTTGGACACTCACCTTGCTGGGCCTCAAGCCGGGACTGTTCACCAGCGAAGGCCGCGACCATGCTGGGGCCGTGTGGCTCGACGACTTGGGCATCTGCCCGCCTGCCGGATTGATGGCGGCGCGGCTGTTGTCGGACTCTCGCCCGCTGTGGCCGTCCCGCCTTCATGTTCAGCACAAGGGAAGCTTCGGCGATGTCTGGGTGGTGGGCGGCGCGCCAGGCATGACCGGCGCCGCCCTGCTGGCCGCGCAGGCCGCTCTGGCGGCGGGCGCGGGCCGCGTCTATCTCGCGGGACTGGACGATCCGCTGCCGACACACGACGCCGGCCGGCCCGAATTGATGCATCGCAGCCCGGCCAGCCTGCGCGAGGCGGGCACACCGCTTGAGCACGCCACGGTGGTGTGCGGATGCGGCGGCGGCGAAGCCGTCCACCCCCTGTTGCCGGTCTTGCTGTCGCGCGCGGGCCGGCTGCTGCTGGACGCCGATGCGCTCAACGCCCTGGCCATCGATCCCACCCTGGCTCGCCTGCTGGAAGCGCGCGGCGCCCGCGGCAGGGACACCCTGTTGACGCCGCACCCGCTGGAAGCTGCAAGGCTGTTGGGGACCAGCACCCAGACCGTCCAGGCCGACCGGCTCGCGGCCGCCACGGCCCTCGCCCGTCGGTATGGCGCCACCGTAGTCCTGAAAGGCTCGGGGACGGTCATCGCCGGGCCCGCGGAAGGGCGCTGGGTGAACGCCAGCGGCAATGCTTGCCTGGCCAGTCCAGGGACGGGAGACGTTCTGGCGGGCTGGATTGGGGGTCTGTGGGCTCAGGGTTTGGACGCTGCCGGGGCGGCCCGGCTCGGCGTGCACACCCACGGATTCGCCGCGGACTCATGGGCGGCAGGCGAAACCAGGGCCGGGCCGTTGATGGCTCAGCCGCTCGTCTCTATCCTGGCCAGCCTGAGGCGCGGCTGAGAGACCCTCCAGCAGCAGATCAACGTTTCGCCCGCTTGGGTTTACGTTCCCGCGCAGACCCCCCCTCGGAGCCTCCGCGGCGTCCACCCACTGCAGGCTTTGCCACGGCCTTCTTGGCGGCGCGCTTCTGCACGCGGTCCGCCTCCTTCACATCAGCCAGTTCCTCGACGGGTCCGCCAGTCTTCTCACGCCCCGCGCGCAGCGCCGCACCCGGCTCATGCACCAGCCGGAAGTCGATTCGGCGCCCATCGAGATCGACCCGGCTCACCTGCACTCGAACCCGGCTGCCGACCGCATAGCGCACACCCGTGCGCTCGCCGCGCAGTTCCTGACGAACCTCGTCGAAGCGGAAATACTCCCCGCCCAGTTCGGTGATGTGAACGAGACCCTCGACATAGAGCTCATCCAGCGTGACGAAAAGTCCAAAGCTGGTGGCAGAGCTCACGGTACCGCCAAACTCTTCGCCCAGGTGCTCGCGCATGAACTTGCACTTGAGCCAGGCCTCGACGTCCCGAGAGGCCTCGTCGGCACGGCGCTCGTTGGCGCTGCAATGGTTGCCCGCGGCATCCCAGGCCTGGGACTCGGCATTCATCTTGAGTCGTGGCGGTGCCTTCGCGGCAGCAGCGGCGGACACCGGGCGCGGCTTGCGGGTATGGACCGCGGAGGTTGCGAGCTCGGTGACCTGGAGGTGGTATTTGCGCTCCGAAAGGATCGCCTTGATCACGCGGTGCACCAGCAGGTCCGGGTAACGGCGAATCGGACTGGTGAAGTGGGTGTAGGCCGGGTAGGCCAGCCCGAAGTGGCCGCTGTTGGCCGGCGTATAGATCGCCTGCTGCATGGACCGCAACAGCATCGAGTGGATCTGCATCGCATCAGGCCGGTCTTTGGTGGCCTGGGCCACCGCCTGAAACTCGGCCGGCTTCGGATCGTCACTGATCGACAGCCCGAGGCCCAGAGCCCGCAGGTAGCCTTGGAGCACCGTCAGTTTTTCCGGCGTGGGCCCCTCGTGAACTCGGTACAGCGAAGCGTGCTTGTGGGTCTCGATGAACTCCGCTGAGCAGACATTGGCCGCCAGCATCGCTTCCTCAATGAGCCGGTGTGCATCGTTGCGGGTGCGCGGCACGATCTTCTCGATGCGACCGTTCTCGTCGCAAACGATCTGCGTCTCGGTGGTCTCGAAATCGACGGCGCCGCGGACCGCGCGGCCCTTCAGCAAGGCCCGGTAGACCTCGTGCAGATGCACCAGGTGCGGCACCAGGGCCGACCGCTTGTGCGCCTCTGGTCCGCGCGTGTTGGCGAGGATGGCCGCCACCTCGTTGTAGGTGAAGCGTGCATGCGAATTGATGACCGCCGGATAGAACTGGTAGGCGCGGATCTCACCGGCGGCATCGACCAGCATGTCGCACACCATCGCGAGTCGGTCCTCATTCGGGTTCAGGGAGCACAGGCCGTTGCTGAGCTTCTCCGGAAGCATCGGGATCACGCGGCGCGGAAAGTACACGCTGGTGGCCCGCTCGTAGGCATCGTCGTCGAGCGCCTCGCCCGGCTTCACGTAGTGGCTGACATCGGCGATCGCCACCAGCAGCCGCCAGCCATTCGGCTGCTTCACGCGACCGATGGTGGCGGGCTCGCAATAGACGGCGTCGTCGAAATCGCGCGCGTCCTCGCCATCGATCGTCACCAGCGGCACATCGGTCAGATCAATGCGGTGCTTCTTGTCGATGGCCCGCAGCTTGTCGGGCAACTTGGCCGTCTGCGCCATCGTCTCGGCATTGAACCGGTGAGGTACCTCGTACTTGCGCACGGCAATCTCGATCTCCATGCCGGGATCGTCGATCTCGCCCAGCACCTCAGTCACACGGCCCAAGGGCTGCGAGTGCAGCGAGGGCGGCTCCGTGAGCTCCACCGCCACCACCTGCCCGGCGGTTGCGCTGGCGATCCCGTTCTTGGGGATCATGATGTCCTGGCCGAAGCGCTTGTCCTCGGGGGCCACGAGCCAGATGCCGCTCTCGTGGAGCAGCCGACCGATGATCGGCAGCTTCTTGCGCTCGAGAATTTCGCTCACGCGCCCCTCGGGTCGGCCCTTGCGATCGAGGCGGACCACGCGAACCCGGACGCGGTCGCGGTGCAGCACGGTGCGCATTTCCTGCGGTGACAGGTAGATGTCGGGCCCACCGTCCTCGCGCTGGAGGAAGCCATGCCCGTCGCGATGGCCCTGAACGATGCCCTCAGCCTCGCTCAGCAAAGAGGCGGCTGTGGCGGAGTTGGTTGTCTGTTCTTCGTTTTTGATGCTAAGATCTCCGGCTTCGGTAGATGGCCCAGGTGGCGGAATTGGTAGACGCACTAGTTTCAGGTACTAGCGGGTAACTCCGTGGGGGTTCGAGTCCCTTCCTGGGCACCAGATGATAAAAGGCCAGCGCAATGCGCTGGCCTTTTGTTTTTTGACGATTGAAACGGTACGCAAGAGAGCAGGGGAAGACGCCGAGACCAAGGCCTTTGAGCGGCGGCGGCCTCTGAGCGTTTCAAGGTGTTCTTGAGTCAAGCTGCAGTCAAGGGCATCCCCTGGCGCCCCAGGTTGGCCGACGGCAAGTGACGCTCCGCCGACCTTCAGACAACCAGCTTGCGCGCAAGCCCCTCGGGCCGCATCCCGTCATAGGCCTCGAAGGGCTGATGAATCCAGGGGCTGGTCGGGAGCGATTCAACAAAATAGTCGGGCCGATAGCCCGACACGCCCTTGACCCACAGCACGGCCGAGCGAAGCTCCACGATCGAGGGCATGCCCCGCAATCGGTTCACGACCGCCTCAAGGGTGACGCCCGAGTCCGCCAGATCGTCGACCAAGAGGACCCGTCCACCGAGCTCGCCCTTGGGCAGGGTGATGTACTGGGCGAGATCGAGGCGGGACTGCACTGTTCCTGATTCGCCCCGGTACGAGCTCGTGGCCATGATCGCCAGTGGCTTGCCAAACACGCGCGAGAGCACATCCCCCGGCCTCATGCCTCCGCGAGCCAGACAGAGGATCTGATCGAAGGCCCAGCCCGAGGTGTGAACCTGGAGCGCGAGTCGTTCGATCAGCAGGTGGTACTGATCCCAGGAAACATAAAGATTCTTGCCGTCGTCGGTCAACATAGCTAGAGGCTTCCTCGGGGCTCTGTGGTCCAGCTCATCCGAGGTAAGGATGGCGCAGCAGGATCGTTTGCTCTCGGTCGGGCCCCGTCGACACCATGTCGATAGGAGCGCCGATCACCTGCTGCACGCGCTCAAGGTAGCGCCGTGCGTTCAGAGGCAGATCATCCCACCGCGTGAGACCCACCGTGGGCTCGGTCCAGCCCGGGAAGGTCTCGTAGATGGGCCGGCAGGCGACGATCTCGTCGGCGTCGAGCGGCAGGATGTCGATATGCCGACCATCCATCTCGTAGCCGATCCCCATCTTGATCTCGGACAGCCCGTCGAGCACATCGAGCTTGGTGATGCACAGGCCGGACAGTCCGTTGATCAGGATGGACCGCTTCATGGCGGCGGCGTCGAGCCAGCCACAGCGACGCGGTCTGCCCGTGACCGTGCCCCGCTCCTGCCCAACGGTGGAGAGGTGATGGCCGACCGTGCCGGGCTCGTCCATCGGCAACTCGGTCGGGAAGGGACCTGAGCCCACGCGTGTGGTGTAAGCCTTGGTGATGCCCAGGATGTAGTGCAGCTTGTCCGGACCGACGCCCGAGCCCGCTGCCGCCGTTCCGGCCACGCAATTGCTGGATGTCACATAGGGGTAGGTGCCGTGATCAATGTCCAGCAGCGTGCCCTGAGCGCCCTCAAACAACACATTGCCACCGCCGAGGTTGGTGTCGTGGATGCGCACGCCCACGTCGGCCAGCATCGGTCGCAGCTGTTCGGCAACCGCCATCGCGTGGTCAAAGATCGGCTGGAACTCCAGCGGCGACGCGCCCAGGAAGCCCTGCAGAACGAAATTGTGCAATTCAAGCGCTTCACGCAGCTTGCGCTCGAAGCGCTCAGGATGCTTGAGGTCCTGCACCCGCAGCGCACGCCTTGCCACCTTGTCTTCGTAGGCCGGGCCGATGCCTTTGCCGGTGGTGCCGATCTTGCCCACGCCCGAGCTCTCACGCTGTAACTCACGGGCGTGGTCCAGGGCCACATGGAAAGGCAGGATCAGCGGACAGGACTCGCTGATCAAAAGCCTCGAGCGCACCTCCACGCCCGCCGCCTCGAGCCGCTCGATCTCCAGCAGCAGGTGGGTCGGGTCAACCACCACACCGTTGCCGATGCAACAAAGCACGCCCTCGCGCATGACGCCTGAGGGGATCAGTTGGAGCGCAGTTTTCTTGCCCTTGATCACCAGCGTGTGACCGGCGTTGTGACCGCCCTGAAACCGCACGACAGCCGTTGCATGATCGGTCAGCCAGTCGACCACCTTGCCCTTGCCCTCGTCACCCCATTGGGTGCCGACCACCACCACGTTACGGCCCACACCGGGCTTGCTTGTTTGCATCATCTCGTCCTGAATCTCACGGCAGTACGGCTAGAGCGCGCGAACCACCCACCGGTCACCGGCAGCGGCGATCTCACGATCGCATTCGAATTCCTGCAGCTCCTGCTCATGCCCAGGCAAGACGCAGACGACGGTCTCTCCCCGGGCCCTGAGCTGCCGCACCACGGCGCGCAAACCCGCGTCCTCACGCCAGGGTGCACGCACCACGGCATGAGGTGAGGCTTCACACGAGAGCGGCAACTGCTTGAGGTCGGTGCTGAATCCAACAGCCGGGCGGTTGCGGCCGAAAACCGCGCCGACGGCATCGTAACGGCCACCCCGGACCAGTGAATCGCTGCAAGCAGCGGCGTAGACCGCAAACCGCGCACCGCTGTAGTAGGAGTGGCCCGCGAGGTCGGCGAGATCGAAACCCACCCGCACCTGGGGGTGGGCGATCGCCGCGTGGTCCGCCAAGCGCCTGAGGTCGGCGAGCGCCGCAGCGATGGGCGGCAAGGGCGGCAGTGCCCGTTCAGCCGCATCGAGCACATCGGCGTTGCCGTAGAGGCTGATCAGCGCCCGAAGCCCGAGGCGCACCTCATCGGGGCAATCCTCGGTCAGCAGTGCCAATGTCGCAGCGTCCTTGGAGGCTAGCGCATCGAAAATCAGGCCTCGGCGCGCAGCATCCAGGGACAGATCTTGGAGCAACGCCTCGACGATGCGGGAGTCCGCCAAATCCAGTACCAGCCCTTGCACGCCGGCTGCATGAAGACAGTCGAGGGCCAGGTCCTGGATTTCGAGATCGGCTTCCAATCCCGAATGGCCGTAGATCTCCGCCCCGAACTGCAGCGGTTCGCGGCTGGCCTGCACACCGGCTGGCCGGGCATGCAGCACCGGTCCGCAGTAGCAGAGACGAGTCACACCCTGCCGATTGAGCAGATGGGCATCGATGCGGGCCACCTGCGGGGTGGTGTCTGCACGGACCCCAAGGGTTCGACCGCTCGACTGATCCACCAACTTGAAGGTGCGCAGGTCGAGTTCGCGTCCCGTGCCTGACAACAGAGATTCGATGTGCTCCACAAGCGGCGGCATGACCAGCTCGTAGCCATAGGTTCGGGCACTGTCCAGAACTCGGCGACGCAACTCTTCAATGCGCCGCGCTTGCGACGGCAGCACATCCGCAATGTGCTCCGGCAGCAGCCAGGCAGACGTCATGGAAAGGTCCGATGAGAAAAAAACATTGTATCGGCCGCCCTGCTTTGAGCGACCGTCGGCTTGTTTCTCATTCAGCGAACGCGCTCAGCAAGAGGCAGCCGACCGCGATGCTGCCCAGACCGAGAAACCTGAGTTGCCCGTCGGTCAGTTGCAGGGCCTGCTCGAACCATCGCCGCCAACGGTCGGGGCTGGCAAAAGGCAGCAAGCCCTCCACGACAAGCAGCAGCCCCAGCGCGGTCAGTGCCGTTTCCCACATGCCTTGTGGATGGGTTACCGCGAGCGCGCAGGCGCACCCGGCAGGTTGCCGCGCATCGCCCGGAAGAATTCGGAGTCAGGCTCGACCACCATCACGTCGCTCTTGCTGCGAAAGCTCGATCGGTAAGCCTCGAGACTGCGGTAGAACTGAGCAAAGGACGGGTCCCGACCGAAGGCTTCGGCATACAGGGACGAGGCCTTGGCATCGCCATCGCCCTTGACCTTCTGGGCATCGCGGTAGGCCTCGGCGACGATGACCTCGCGCTGCTTGTCGGCGTCGGCGCGGATTTTTTCGCCCTCGGCTTGGCCGGTCGAGCGGAGTTCGTTGGCCACGCGCTTGCGCTCCGATTCCATGCGACGATAGACCGCCTCCGTGATCGTGGCCACGAAGTCCACCCGCTTGATCCGCACGTCCACGATCTCGATGCCGAAGCTCTTGGCGTCGTCCCGCAGGCGGGTGATCACACCCTGCATGACCTTCTCGCGGTCGGTGGACAGCACCTGTCGCACCGTGACCTTGGTCACCTCCTCGTTCAAGGCCGCCTGGACGATGGGGGCGAGCCGGTTCTCGGCGTTGCGCACATCAGCCCCGTTGTTGCGGATGAACTGCCGGGGATCATTGATCCGCCACTTCACCAGCCAGTCGATCACGAGGCTCTTCTTCTCGGCGGTGAAGATGGGACGCGTCTCGGGACTGTCCAGGCTCTGCACGCGCTTATCGAGGAACACCACGTTCTGCAAAGGCGGCGGCATCTTGAATTTCAAACCCGGTTCGGTGATCACTTCCTTGATCTCGCCCAAGGCATAGAGGACCGCGAACTGGCGCTGGTCCACAACGAACAGGGTGGAGGCTGCGCCCATCAAGAGCAACAGCAGCCCCGCAATGGTCAATCCGATCTTGTTGTTCATGGCTTCAGGTCTCCTCGCGGTGTCAGCGGCCTTCCCGGTCACGGGTGCGCTGGTTGTCCCGCGAGCGGGTGGTCTCAGGAACAGAGGCGGCAGGCGGCGTCGGGCTGCCCTCACCCGGAGCCACCACCGGTGCGGCGGTGGGTGCCACCGCACCGCCGGCGGCCTGCATCAATTTGTCGAGCGGTAGGTACAGCAGATTGTTGCCGCCCTTGACATCGACCATCACCTTGCTGACGTTGCCGTAGACCTCTCGCATGGCGTCGACATACAAGCGATCCCGCGTGACCGCGGGTGCCTTCTGGTACTCGACCAGCACTTGCTTGAAGCGCGAGGCATCGCCTTCGGCCTGCGCCACCACCCGCCCGCGGTAGCCCTGCGCCTCCTCACGCAACCGCGAGGCCGTGCCCTGCGCCTTCGGGATCACGTCATTGGCATAGGCCTGGCCTTCGTTCTTGAACCGCTCCCGGTCGGCACCCGCCTTCACGGCATCGTCGAAGGAGGCCTGGACCTGCTCCGGCGGTTGCACGCTCTGCACGTTGACGTTGGACACGAGGATGCCGGCATTGAGACGGTCCACCTGCAGCTGGATTGACTTGACCAGGTCCGAGGCCAAGGCATCGCGCTGCTCGTACAGCACGGAGTCCATCCGGCTCTTGCCAGCGATTTCACGCACGGCCGATTCGGCAGCCAGCAGCACGGCCTCCTCGGGATTGCGGTTCTCAAAAAGGTAGTCCTTGGGGTCCTTCAGCCGGTATTGCACGGTGAAGCGGATGTCGACGATGTTCTCGTCCTCCGTCAGCATGGCGGACTCCCTGAGGCCGGTGGACTGAGCCACCGTGCTCCGGCCGACCTCGACCGAGCGCAACTGGGTCACGTTGACTGTCTCGTGCGCCTGGAAGGGGTAAGGCAGACGCCACTGGAAACCCGCCTCGACCGTCTTGCTGTAGCGCCCGAAGGACATCACCACGCCCTGCTGGCCTTCCTCCACGATGAAAAAACCACTCCCGAGCCAGATGAGGGTCACCACGCCCGCGATCAGCCCGGCGCCGATGCCGGCGCTGCGCATGCCCGGTTCTCCGCCCTCGGGTTTGCCGCCACCGCCTCCGCTATTGCCACCACCTGGGGTACCCCCGAACAAGCCAGACAAGCGGCGGTTGAAATCGCGCCAGAGCTCATCGAGATCGGGGGGGCCGTCATTGCGACCGCCTGACAGCATGGGCTGCGGGCGCGAACGCCAAGCCAGGCGCCGCAAGGCGCCAGCGGCGAAGCGGCCGATGGCCGCAGCCAAGCCCGCTGCCCGGCCGGAAGGCGTGGCGGGGCGGCGGGGATGCTCGTAGATATTCATGCGATTTGGGCCCAAGAGGCAGAAACGGGTTCAGGTTCTTCGTCGGACGCAGGATCGGGGAACACCTCCGCGGCGTCCCTCTGGACAGACCATTCGCGCTGTCCGGCGCCCGCCTGGTTGCAGGCCTCGGCGAGCAAGCGCCGCAGCGCGTCGAGTCCGGTTCCCGCCAGCGCGCTCAAGAACAACCGCGGCACCTGCCGCCCACCGTCCAGATGCAGGACATCGTTGGCAGCGCGAGGTTGCTGATTGTGCTCGAGGCGATCCGACTTGTTGTAGATGAGCAACTGCGGAACATGGGAGGCGCCGATCTCCGCCAGCACGCGGTCGACCTCGGCCATCTGTTCGGTCAACGCCGGACTCGAGGCGTCGACCACATGGAGGAGCAAGTCGGCATCGGCCGCCTCCTGCAACGTGGCTTCGAAGGACTCCACCAGCGAGTGAGGCAGGTCGCGAATGAAACCCACCGTGTCCGACAGGCTGACCGAGCGCCCCGCGTCTTCGAGGTAGAGCTGACGGGTGGTCGTGTCGAGCGTGGCAAACAGCTGATCGGCAGCGTAGACGCGGGCCTTGACCAAGGCATTGAAGAGCGTGGATTTGCCCGCGTTCGTGTAGCCCACGAGCGAGATGCGGAAGGTGCCGGCACGCTCGCGCGAGCGGCGCTGGGTGCTGCGCTGCAGCTTGAGCTTCTTGAGCCGCGATTTCAGCGCCTTGATGCGCTCGCCGATCATGCGCCGGTCGAGCTCGATCTGGCGTTCACCCGGGCCGCCGCGCATGCCGACCCCACCACGCTGTCGCTCCAGGTGGCTCCAGCGGCGCACCAGCCGGTTGCTGAGGTACTGGAGCTGGGCCAGCTCGACCTGCAGCTTGCCCTCGTGGCTTTGCGCACGGGCGGCGAAGATCTCGAGGATCAGGCCGGTTCTGTCCAGCACCTCCACACCCAGATGCTGCTCAAGATTGCGCTGCTGGGTCGGTGACAGGGATTGATCAAAAATGACGCAATGCCCTCCACTTTCCTGGACCAGCGCCTTGATCTCGTCCGCCTTGCCGGAACCCACGAACAGCGCAGCGTCCGGGGCCTTGCGCCGTGCGGTCAAACGAGCCACGGGGGTGTCACCCGCCGACTCAGCCAATTGGGCGAGCTCATCGAGCGTGGGGTCGAAGGACCCGGGACCCAAACCCAGGTCCACTCCCACGAGGACCGCCCGGGCTTCTTGAGATGGTGCTGAGCTGGTCATGCCGGCCTCCCACCCCAAGCCCAGGGCTCCGGGCCTCGATCCCCCATGCAGATCGGGTTCAAGTCGATCAGCTGGTCGAGTCCGGCGCCTCGGCGGCGTGAAAATTCACCGCCCGCCCTGGAACCACCGTGGAGATTGCGTGCTTGTAGACCATCTGGGTGACGGTGTTGCGCAGTAGAACGACGTACTGATCGAAAGACTCGATGTGACCCTGCAGCTTGATGCCGTTGACCAAGTAGATGGACACCGGAACATGCTCCTTGCGCAGGAGGTTCAAAAACGGGTCTTGTAGGAGCTGCCCTTTGTTGCTCACGATATGGTCCGTGTTGTGAAGTCACTGAAGAAAGCACCTTATCACAGGGGCTTGTGAGGACAGGCGATACAACTACGAGCCCTTGGGGTCGAAAGGGTTCCGGGAGGATTTCATCTCGATCCGCAGCGGGGTGCCGGTCAGCTGGAAGTGCGTCCTGAAACGGCCCTCAAGAAATCGCTTGTACGCGTCGGTGATGTGCTCCAGCGAATTGCCATGAATCACGATTACCGGCGGGTTCTGTCCGCCCTGGTGGGCGTAGCGGAGCTTGGGCCGGAAGGCACCGGCTCGCTTGGGCTGCTGGAACTGCACCGCCTCCAACAGCAAACGCGTCAGCACGGGGGTCGGCAGATTCTTCTTGGCCGACGCCCAGGCATCGCTGATCGACTTCCAGACCGGACCGAGGCCCTGACGCTTGATGGCCGACATGTGCAGAACCGGGGCAAATTTCAGAAACGCCAGACGCTGCTCGATGGAGCGCTGCAGCATCTCGCGCTGGTAGGCATCGACGGCGTCCCATTTGTTCACCGCCAACACGACCGCACGACCCGACTCGAGGATGTAGCCGGCGATGTGGGCGTCCTGGTCGGTCACGCCCTGGGTTGCGTCCAGCAACAGCAGGACCACATTGGCAT